>CAKQZO010000005.1 GCA_934293835.1 uncultured Lacticaseibacillus sp.
TCTATCCGAAATTCACTTGAAATCAAAGACCCAAATATTGTTTTCCTTGAAGATTCTCACATTCAATCCATCAAAGGTAAAGACGCCCTTGTTTATTCGCACCGGTGCCAATCACAGTGGATAAGCTGGATAGACTGCTCATGTGCTTCACAAAATTAATGATGATCGCGTTGATTGCCGTGGACAGCGCCGCATTCAGCAGCATCAAGGCCGCCAACAAGCCGGTCTGGTTCAGGCCATCTTGGCCATGAAAATACCGAGCATAATGCCGATCAGTGGCTAAATACACCTCCTGACCGGTCAAATTTCAACGCTGAAATGCACTAACCATGCTTGCCCCTATAGCTTGGCAGTCAATTGTGCCAATTGCCGTGCGTTGTGACGGATATCGGTAGGCGCAAAAAGTTCAGAGACCAGTGCCACCCCAACCACGCCGGTGCCTCGCAGCTGCAAGAGGTTATCCCGGTGAATGCCGCCGATGGCCACCACCGGGATCGTGACCGCTGCGGTGATTGCGGCCAGCGTCGTAAGCGGCACCGCAACGGCATCGGTCTTCGTTGCCGTTGGGAACACCGCCCCCACGCCTAAGTAATCTGCCCCGGCCGCCTGGGCCGCTAACGCCTCGGAGACTGTCTGCGCCGAGACGCCGACGAGCTTCTCTTGGCCCCATTGTGCGCGGATCGTTGCCGCGTCCAAGTCGTCTTGCCCGACATGGAGCCCATCGGCATCCACCGCCATGGCCACGTCGAGGTCATCGTTAATCAAAAACGGCACATGCGCCTGCGCGCAAACGGTTTTGATCACGCGAGCTTCGGCAATAAACTCGGCCTGCGGCAAATGTTTCTCTCGCAGCTGCACCATCGTCACACCACCTGCGATCGCCTCTGCGACACAGTTCTCCAGCGTTCGCTTGCCTAACCATTGCCGGTCCGTGACTGCGTACAGCTTAAGCTTCTGGGTTAAATCCTGCATCTCTGCGCCTCCAATTCACGGCCAAAGCCAGCAATGCGACGATCACGACCACCGGAATCGTGCTCCCCAGCGGCGTGCCATGCGCCAAGAACGCGCGGTACAACGCCACCCCGACGACCCAGAGGCCCAGATTCGGCCAGTCCCACCGGCCACGGGCGCGTTGGCCAAGGAAGAAGGCGACGATCTGAACGACGGCCATGGGAACAAACACCGCAGAAATCCAATATAAGAAATCGGCGTATGCATTCTGAGGCACGAAAACGGCAATGACCGTTCCAATCACCGTGACCGCAATCGCCAGCCACCGCCGCGACCAGCCGAACAACAAGGCCGCGCTGACACCAGCAGAATACACATCCAAGAACGTCGTCGTGATCGTCGACAAGATGATCACAATCAAGGCGACGATGCCTAACCCGAACCCCTTCATGAGCCCGGCAATCGCCGTCTGGCCTGTGAGCACGGCGCCGAACAGTCCGATCGCAAACATCCACACACTCGTCACGTTATAGACCCCGACGCTGACCAGGTTGGCGCGCCGCGGTGCTTGCGCCTGGCTGGTGTAATCCGCAATCAACGGCAGCCACGATAGCGGCATGGCGATCGCCAACTCCAGCGCGGCACCAAACTGTAAGTTGCCACTGGTGACCGGCTGGGCGGGATGCATCAAGAAACGCGCGGTCAAATACACGCCGGCGATCAACAACGCTAACATCGCGACTTGGTTCAACCGCCCCAAGTCGCGCAACCCGACGGCCAGCCAAAGCACGGTGATTGCACCGATTACTACCGCCCAAAAGCCCAACGATACGGGCAAAAAGACTTGGCAGGCCTGCGCCCCGGTGAGAACCATCACGGCAGTCCACCCTAACAACTGCACCACGTTCAACCCGGCAAACCAGCGACTGCCGTTACGGCCGAAAGTCAGCGCCGTCGTGGCCATCGCCGCCTGCCCCGTGCGCGCGCCGATCACGCCACAGCCAAACATCAACGCCCCGCCGATCAGATGGCCCAACACAACCGCCAGCATCCCTTTGACCAAGCCTAAAGGCGCAAACAGCGTCCCCGACAGGATCTCCGCCAGCGAAATTGCCGCCCCAAACCACAACAGCGCATTATCCCGAACACTAGTCTTCATGGCGGTCCTCCGGGTAAGCCCAATGGTTCAACGGCCCATGGCCGTGCCCCACGATGATGCCTGACGTAATCGCTGCTTCGACATAGGCCTTGCCGGTGCGAATCGCACTACCTAGCGAGCGGCCTTTCGCCAGTTCGGCCGTGATGCAGGCCGACAGCGTGTCCCCGGTGCCATGGGTCCGAACCGTGTCGACGCGGCGGGCCGGCATCCAGAAATTGCTCCCGTCAGCCAATAAGACGTAGTCACTCGCCTGGTCATCACCGCTCAGGTGGCCGCCTTTGACGATCACGTTCTTGGCGCCGAGCGCCTGCAAGCGCTGGGCGGCCGTCTGCATCCCCGCTTGCTCCGTGATGGCCAGTCCGCTGAGCTTCTCCGCTTCTGGCAAATTCGGAGTGACCAGCGTCGCTAGTGGTAACAACTCATCGCGTACCACGGCAATCGCGTCTTCGGTCAACAACGGCGCGCCGCCTTTAGCGATCATCACGGGATCGACCGTCAAGGGGCCAAGATCATAGCGCTTAAGATTGGCGACCACCGCCCGCACCGTCGCCACATCGGCTAACATCCCTGTTTTACAAGCCCGAATCTGCAAGTCCGCGGCTAGAGACGCAAACTGCGCATCGATCATGGCCGCCGGCAACGCTAACGACTGCTGGACCCCGATCGTATTTTGCGCCGTGATCGCGACTAAAACGGTCGCGGCAAACACGTGCCGCGATTGGATCGTTTTGAGATCTGCTTGCATCCCGGCGCCACCGCCGCTATCCGAACCGGCGATCGACAAGGCCTGTGGAAACTGTTCGACTGTCATCTCATCACCCCCCGCCTTACGCGCGCCGCGCTTCTTCGTAGCGTGCTTGCGTGTTCAACCGCTCCACATCCAGCGTGGCCAACGTGTCGAGCAACCGCACCGCGAAGGTCCCGCCTTGCGTCACCTCAAGCTGGCTGGCCGCTGCTTCTCCGGCGACCCCTAACGTGACGACGCCCAGCAGTGCCGCATCGAAGGTCTCTTCGGCGATACCGGCATACGCACCGATGATACTCGACAACAGGTCGCCCGAGCCGACGACCGCCGGCAACAGCGGCGTTTCGTTATATACGGTCGCAAGATTATGGCCTTGCGCCACCACATCGACCTTTCCACTCACAACGACGGTACAGTGATAGCGCTCGGCACACCGCTGGGCGATTGTCGCCGGACTCGTCGCACTTTCACCGGCATCGATACCCTTGGCCTCAGCCTTGATCCCCGCCAAAAAGGCGATCTCCCCAGCATTACCGCGAATCACCGCAATCGGAAAATCGGTCAGTAACCGCTTGGCCGCCGCAGCCCGAAAGGCCGTCGCTCCGACCGCAACGGGATCCAGCACGATCGGCTTGCCCAACTTGGTCGCCGCTTCGGCCAGCGCCAACACCAACGGCATGTCCGCAGTATTGATCGTCCCCAAGTTCAAGACCAGCGCGTCGGCGGGCTTCAGCAGCTCACCGGCTTCTTCCTGCGCGAGCGTCATGATTGGCGAAGCCCCCAGCGCGTTGAGCCCATTCGCCACGAATTGTGGGGTGACAAAATTCGCATAATTCACGACCAGTGGGTGTTGTGTCCGTAACCGGGCAAAAAGTTCAGTATTCATCAAACATCCTCCTTCATACGCACACCAGGAGTGATTCACAGACGCAAAGAGGCGCCGCGAAAGTCCACGACGCCACCGAAAAAAGCGACACTTTCCTACGCAAGTCTGAACTTACAGGTTCAAAGGGATCACGCAGTGCATGCGCGTCTCAGCTCCTATGGGAACACCCCTAGTGTACGATGCCTATTAATTTGAATTCATCATAACACAATTTATGTCTGTGGCGAAAACGATTACGCGATATTGCTGACAAAGTTTGGCGTCGGCCGTGTTCCACGTGAAACTAAAAAGGCCGGCCTCCCCATCCGGAGTAACCGCCCTTGCACTTATTTTGCCCGCGGCTCCAGTCGCATGATGGCCAGCCAGTCTATCAGCAACAAGCCAGCTGCAACCCCGGCCAGAAGCAGTGGCCACAGATACGGGGTTGCAGCGATACCTGCGTGATGCCCGGTGAACGCGCCGTTTGCAATATTCTGGGTCAGATGAGCGCTGGTGGTAGCAAAGCTCACCCACCACACGAGCCCCAACACGCCTAACCCGAGGGCCCCTAGCCAAGCAGGCGGCAAGGCGGCCGCGAAGACCGCGTACGTCAGGCCCGCACCAATCGCCACCACGAGCATCAATCCGGCTGTGGCCGCTGACGCGACCTGTGCGGCGCGATCCCATACGCCGACATACCCGAGGTCTTGGAGTATCGGGAGATGTGGTAGCGCCTGCGCGAGGACGCCCAATCCCCCAGCAATCACAAGCAGCGTCAATCCCCACGCGCCAAGCGTTGCTACGAAGATATGTTTCCGACTCACGCCTGTTTGCATGCCGAGGTTGAATTCTCCGCGAAACTGAAACGCGCTGAAAAGCGCACAGATCACTGTCCAAGGCCCGAGCAGCGACACCTGCAAGTCAGCTGCCCAACCGAGTAGCGCGAAGCCCCACCGCACGCCCAAAAGCGCCACGACCAACCCTGGCCACAAGCACACGACCGGCCAAAAAATGTGACGCAGCTGGCGCAGAAACATCACCCGTACCTTCGTCATTCCCCTCACCTCACTTGCCGTGGTGCGTCTAAGCGCTGATATAGCTGGGCAAAAATCAGCGCCAGCACAAGCGCCAACCCCCCGAGTACACCGATTTGCGCCCAAGGATGACCCCCAACATAGTCAGTCATCGCCTTGAATCCTGGCAACAACCAGGCTACAAGCGCCCAGATCAGAAAACCGGCCGTGAACGTCATGAACGGCAGTACTGTAAATCCCAGTAGCAGGATGGTCTTCGTCCGGATATACGCCATCGCGAGTCCATAGAACAGCCCCACAATTCCAAAAGCAAACCCCAAGGCGAACAGGTAAACCCACGACACCAGCAAGTTCCCCGCCTGCAAGAAGCCAGTGAATCCATGGACCTGTGGCAACAACTCACGGCCAAACACGCGTGATAGTTGCGTGTAACCGATCACCAGCACCCCCATCGCAGCTGCGCTAGCCGCAAGCGCCACGAGGTAGGTCCAGACCATCACCCACCGCGGGACGCTCAGTTGATAGCCATTCCCAACGAACGTCGCGACGATCAACACCCCGGTCACCGCACCGAGCATCCCGCAAGTCCAGGCCCAATTGTTACCGAATAAGTCGTCGATTGTCACCAGCGGCAACAGCCATGATAACCCGATGAATGCCAAGACCCCGCCGCCGCCAGAAGCCAGCGCCGTTTTGGTCACCGTCCAAGCCATCGCGCTAAGCTTCATCGTCGGTTCCTCCTTTGCGGGTGACTTCGATGAACAACTGTTGCAAGTTCATCCCAGTTAGGCTGACCCCATTAGGTAGCGGCCGGTCAAGCGGCGCCTCGCGTGTGTATACAGTTAGCATCCCGCCAAGGCGCGTTGTCCGCAACACCGGCACGCCGCTGAGATAATCGGTGACCAATGCGGCCGGCCCCGACACCACGCGCCCGCGCTGCTGGAGCGTTTCGGTATCCTCATCTAGCGTCACGGTGCCTTCTTCAAGCACAAACACATGGTTGAGCAGCCCCGCAACTTCCTCGATCAGATGCGTGGCGATCACGAACGTCCGCGGCCGCTCGGCATAGGTCGCCATCAGCTCTTGGTAAAAAAGTTCGCGATTCGGCGCGTCGAGGCCCAGCACCGGCTCGTCTAACAACACGAAGTCACAAGGGACACAAAGCGCGACGATCAAATTGGCGATGGTCTGATACCCGGTCGACAAGCGCCGCAACTTAGTCGTCTGATCAAGCCCGAACACCTGACACAGATGCGTCGCCAACGGTTGATCGAAGGCCCCGTAGAGTTGGCCAACGAGCTTGAAGATCGCCGTCAGCTTCATGTCAGGAGCAAACAGTCTAGCATCGCTCATGAGGTAGATGGTGTTTTGGGCGCGTTCGTTTTCAAACACCGATTCTCCCGCCAGGGTCACCTTACCGCGCTTGACCCGCGTCCGGTTATTGATGATGCGCAACAGCGTGCTTTTGCCGACCCCATTGCGCCCGAGTAACCCATAGATCTTGCCGGCCTCCAGCGTCAACGACACGTCGGTCAAAAGCGGCTTGTACCGGTACGCCTTCGCGAGATGTTCAACGACGAGTTCACTCATGCTCCCACTCCTTTTCGATTGCGGCAAGTAGCGCCTCTTTCCCCAGCCCCAATGCCTTCGCGGCGTCCACCAGCGTCCGCACATGTGTCTCGGCGAACGTCGCCTGCTCGCGCGCGGCGAGCTTCTGGCGGGCCCCAGCGCAGACAAACATCCCGATTCCGCGTCGCTTCTCGATCAGCCCCGCCGTAACCAGCAAGTTGAACCCCCGCAACACCGTCGCCGGGTTCAACTGATACGCCCGCGCCATCACCGTCGTCGAAGGAAGTTGCTCCCCTTCGGCGAAGGCCTCACTGAGAATCCCCGCCTCGAATTGGTCAGCGATCTGCTGATACAGAGGCACAACGCTGTCAGCTTCAAAATGCATCGCACACCTCCGTTACTTGGTTAGTCGCATGGCCAACTAACCTCCAAAATAAAAATACCAACGCCTACGCCTACTGTCAACCCCAGCAAGCAAGGTTCGTTTTATCAGCACCTATCTTTCTGGCCGTAAACGCGGCCTCTGACTGCCAGAGAGCAGTCGACATTCTCGACGCATCGGCCTATTTTTAATAGGTAATGACCTATTAAAAATGGAGGCGTTTATGATGACTGCTTACACCCTTGACGATTTTGCCCGGTTGATCGATCATACGAACCTGCACGCCGACGCGACCGAAGCCGACATGCGCCAGCTGTGCGCCGAGGCCAAGCGCTACCACTTCAAGATGGTGGCAATCAATCAGGTGCAATCTCGGTTCTGCGCCGCGCAGCTCGCCGGCACAGACATCGATACTGGTGCCGCGATCGCTTTTCCCCTCGGGCAAACCAGCATCGCCGCCAAGGTCTTCGAAACCGAAGACGCGATCACCAACGGCGCCAATGAGATCGACTACGTGCTCAACATCGGCGCCCTCAAAGCCGGCGACGATGCCTACTACATCGAAGCCGAGATGACGCAGATGGTCGCCGCCTGTCACCGCCACCACGTGCCGTGCAAGGTGATTTTTGAGAATTGCTACCTCACCGCCGCCGAGATTCGCCGCGCCGCGACCATCGCCAAGCGCGTTCGACCAGATTTCATCAAGACCTCTACCGGCTTTGGCCCCAGCGGCGCCACCGTTGAAGATGTCCGCCTGATGAAACAAGTCGTTGGCGATGCCGTGCATGTCAAGGCGGCCGGGGGGATTCGCACCAGCGCCGACTTCTTGGCGATGATTGCCGCCGGCGCCGAGCGCATCGGCACCAGCTCTGGCATCAAGATCATCGAAGCACTCAAACAGCGCATGACCGAAGACCACACCGACCACATCACAATCGCTTAATCGCCGATCAGAAAGGAGGCCCGCTTGTGGCCACTGCAAAATACCAGCGCGTGGAGCAGACGCTGCTCGCTCGAATTCAAGACGGCACCTATCCTGAAGGCAGTCTCATCCCCAAAGAAACCGCCCTGATCGCCGAGTTCGGAGTCAGTCGGCCGACGATTCGCCAGGCGATTCAACAATTGGTCGATCAAGGCTTTCTCGAAAAAAAGCGCAAGCGCGGCACTCTCGTTCGTCAAACCAAACGCGCCCAAGAGTTCACGCATGTGCTTCAAAGCTACGATCAAGAGATGGCCGCAAAAGGCATCGCCACCAAAATTCAGGTTCTGGTGTGTCGCCAAAAAACCGCATCTCTCGAAGTCCAAACCGCGCTCGGCTTAGAGCCAGAGGCGCAAGTCTACGAGTTGATGCGGCTACGATTTGCTAATGGCGCACCGGTCGTTTTAGTCACGTCCTATTTGCCTGTCGCACCACTGCCAGGGTTAATCGAGGTTGATTTTACCAAGCAGTCGCTTTACGCTGAACTCGACGCCCGCGGTTTGCGGATCACCAACGTTCAGCGCAAATTAAAGGTGCAAGCCGCAGACGAAACCACCAGCGCCTTGTTGGCCGTCGCCCCAGCCGCGCCACTATTTTACTTCCATACTACTGGGCGCACAGCAGACGGCACCCGACTGGAGTATTCGATCGCCAACTATCGCGGCGACACGAACTACTTCGTCTTCGACCTCGACCTTGCTTCCGGGCGCAACCAACTCTACACCCCAGACGGTCAGCCTCTCAGCTATCTATAGCGCGCGTTCTAACGCCAGCAACGCCCGCTTGCGGTCAACGCCTCCGGCATACCCGGTGAGCTGGCCGTTGACGCCGACGACGCGGTGGCACGGCACCACGATGCTCAAGGGATTGTGCCCCACCGCCCCGCCGATCGCCCGCGGCGACGTCTTATGGCCGAGTTGTTCGGCAACGATCTGCGCCAACTCGGTATAAGTGACCGTTGTGCCTCGTGGTATCGTGCATAACGCCCGCTGAACCGCCTGGCGATACGGCGTCCCGGAAAAATGAAGTGCCGGTTTGGGGGCCTCTTCACCAGCGAAATATGCCGTCAGCCAGGTCTTAGCCGCCTGCAGGCTCGCGTTATCCCCTTCCGGCACCGTCGCCAGATCCCAACTGCCACCGTAATAGGCCTGACCTTCAAACCAGACGCCCCACAGCGCCTGCGCATCGCCAATCAGGGTCAGTGGCCCCAGTGGCGAAGCAAAAGTTGTCTGTTGTCGCATCAAATCACCTCCATCATTAATTATACTCGAACAAGCGTTCTGATGCGTGCTTTTTTCACACAAGGAGGTCTTTTTCATGGATGCCCATTGGTTAGCCAAGCTACCCGCCCCCCCAATCACCACGATCACCCCCGTCAGCGGCGGTGATGTGAACGCGGCATACCACCTCAATGCCGGCGGCCACGAATATTTCCTGCTCGTCCAACCCCACCAGCCAGCAAATTTCTATGCCGGCGAGGTGGCCGGGCTGCAGGCCTTCGCCGAAGCGAAGGTAACCGCTCCGCGGGTGATCGCTCACGGCCAGATTCTGGGGGATGCGTACCTATTGTTGAATTTCTTACCCACCGGTCACGGCACCCAGCTCGATCTCGGCCACCTCGTCGCCACCTTGCACCAACACCACAGTCCGACTGGCCGCTTCGGCTTCAGTCAGCCGTATGCTGGCACCAGCGTCAGCTTCGCCAACCCCTGGTCAGACTCTTGGCCCGCGCTGTTCGTCCACCAGCGCCTCGATGTCCTCGACGCGGCTTTGTTAGCCAAGCATCTGTGGCGGCCACGCCAGCGCGCCGCATTCTTGGAGGCACGCGCACACATCGTGACCACCCTGCAGAACCATCCCAGCCAACCTGTGCTGTTGCATGGCGACCTGTGGGCGGGCAACTACCTCTTCTTAGACGATGGGCGCCCGGCCTTGATCGATCCCGCGGCGTGGTATGGTGATCGCGAGTTTGATATCGGCATCACCACCGTTTTTGGTGGTTTCACCGATGACTTTTACCGCGGCTATCAAAGCCAACTTCCGCTGGCGGCCGGATTTACCTACCGCATGCACTTTTACCGCCTGTATTACCTGATGGTGCACCTCGACAAGTTTGGCCCCAACTACACTGGCAGCGTGCAGGCGGAGCTTCAGGCGATCAATGCCGGCTAACCGCCTTTTGTCACAGCTCGTCTTCAAATCATCCGACTAACGTCACACTTTCGCCACATCTGCCGGTTAGTATAAACAACATAGAAATAAGCTACCCCCTTATTTCTACCCCACTTTTTCATTACTCTTGCCAGATGGTGCTCCCACACCATTTGGCCTTCACTCCTCCAAAGTGAAAGGTGCGTTTTCGCACCACCCCAACCCTTTTTTGCCGCCAAGCCCATGGCGGCTTTTTTGTTGCGCATTACCGCGATGCGGTGGCCCTTTGACTCGGCAGGCGCAGCCCCAGTAGCAGCCCCGCCAATCCGACGAACGCGAAGGCCAAGAACGTCACCCGAAAGCCGAGCAAATCATTCCCGGAGGCCGCTTGGACCTGGGCCAAAATCAAGGTCGCCACCGCGACGCCGGCAGAACCTAGCAACTGCCGACAAGCCGTCGTGACCGCCGTCCCATCGGCGATCAGCGTCTTCGGCAGCGCGTTGGCCCCAGCAGTGACCGCTGGCATCATGACAAAGGCATTCCCAGACTCAGTGATGATCGCACCGCAGATCGCCAACGGTAAATTCAGCACCGCGGTAAACAGGCCCATCAACAAGAACCCTGCCGTGATCAGCCCCATTCCGATCAACACGACAAGGCGTGGCCCGAACTGATCGAGCAATTTGCCCGCACGCGGGTTTAACAGGCTCAAGCACACTGCCGCTGGCACCAGCGATAATCCGGAAACCAAGGGTGACACATGCAAGATCGTCTGAAAATACAGCGGCATGATGATCGTCGTCACGATCAGGCCGATATAAGAGATCCCCGTCAACAGCACCGATTGTGTGTAGCGCTTAGTCGCAAAGACGCGCAACTGCAATAGTGGTCGAACCTTTTGCAATTGACGAACAACAAACCAGACCCCTAACCCCAAGGCAACCACCAGCAACACGATCAAGCTCAACCTCAGCCCTGAATGGGTGATCTCAGACATTGTGTATAATATCGTTGGGAAACTCGCCGCCAGAATCACACTCAGCCAGTCTAGCTGGCTAGGCGCATGCGGCATGACATCCTTGATGGTTCTGAACGAAACTGCAAAGACACCGAGTGCCACAACGAGAAACAGAATGAACAAGGCCTGCCAAGAAAACCACGTCAACAACACACCTGAGATGATCGGCCCGACGGCGAGTGCCGAACCCATCACCAGGCCTGCCACACCCATGACCTGACCGCGCTGGGCTTCTGGCGTGATCGTCAGCAATACCGTCTGAAAGCTAGGAAAAATAATCCCGACGGCCAGGGCCTCTAATAACCGGCCACCGAGCAACACGCCAAAGCTCGGCGCCCAGACACACAAGGCCGTTCCGATGGCGAAGGTCAGCACCACGCTCTGAAACAGGCGCTTAAACCCGACGTTAGCCAACAGCCACGGACTGACAGGAATCATCAGGCTCATCACCAACATGAACCCCGTTGTCAGCCACGCCACGGTGCTGGCACTGACCCCGAAGCTGCGCATGAACGCCGGATAGGCTGTGCTCAGCGCTGATTGCGAGATCGACATTGAAAACGTGCCGGTGAGCAAAGTTGCAATGAACGCCGGCCGACTGAACGATTGAGTAGTTTCCACAATATTTCGCTTCTTTCTGATACACTCCGCCTCTATTATAAGGCATCCCAAAATTTTTGCATCACGCCAAAAAAATCTCGTTGCCTCTGGTATCAGGCGCAACGAGATTTGTCCTACTCATGATGAAGCTTATGTTCCATGATCAACTCGACCGTCCCTTGCAGGCGCTGCCGGTAAATCTCATTATCCAATAACATCGTCGTCAAGATATCCAGCACATACATACTGGCAAATTGACTGTTGACGAACCTGCTATTATCGACAAAATTGGCACTTTTAACGATCACCGAAAAGTCGACCAGTGCCGCCAGCGGGCTTTCGGCAAAAGCGGTGATGCCGATCAAGCGCGCCCCGTTGGTCTTGCCCATGGCCGCAGCATCGTTCACTTCCCGCGAACTGCCAGAATTCGATAGCACGACCACCGCATCTGCGGCGGACATCAACGACGCATTGATGAACATCATATGCGTGTCCGTCGTGCACAGGGTGTCGATCCCCATGCGAATCAGGCGCTGACTGAACTCCTCGGCGGTGTAGCCCGAACTACCTTGCCCGTAGACATACACTCGCCGCGCACTGCTGACGACCTGCACGATCTTTTCAAGCTGGTGCATATCGAGGTGCGCCCAGGTTCCCTGAAGCATTTTGGAATAGATTGAAAACACCTTATCGCCCGCGGTTCCAGTATCGGGAGGTGGCACCTGGATCCCTTGCGCAGAGGCCAGTTGCACCTTGAAGGCAGAGAAGTCTGGACAGCCCATCTTCTTGACGAAGCGGGTCACTGTCGCCGTCCCCACCCCGGCGGCCTTAGCCAGCTCGGCGATGTGCATCTCTTGAACGCGATCGGGATGCTGCGTGACCAGCAATGCGAGCTTGCGTTCTTGCCGCGCAAGGCGCGGGAATGCCGCTTCGATTTGATCCAAAATACTCATGAGTTCACCCACCACTTACGCATTTTATTTTATCATAGCACAAAAGCTTATTTCTTCGGTGCTTTGTATGTCATGTTGATCGTCTTGGCGGTGAGGCCATCAACATTCTTGCCAAACTTCGGCGTGATCAGGCCAACCAGCCACGCGACGATGAAGGCGACTAAGAATGACAGGCAGGAGATGATGAATGGGCTGGTGCTGGTTTGATCGACGATCCAAGTCACTGCGGCTGACACGATCAAGCCGATGACAGAAGACAAGCCGTTGGCGGCGCGGGTGAAGATCCCGGCAGAGAAGATTCCGGCAACTGGTACCCCGAACAGGCCCGTGATCGTCAGGAACAGGTCCCATGTGCCGGAAGCGTTCCCGGCCAGTAGGTAGATTGCGATGCCGAGTGAGAACAGACCGGAGACGGCGATGATGACGCGTGCCAAGTTGACATCAGAGAGGCCGGTCTTCTTGTGATCGAAGAAGCGCTGCTTGATGTCGGTGACAAAACACGATGAAATCGCGTTCAGACTAGAGGCAATGGTCGATTGCGCCGCAGCAAAAATCGCGGCAACAATCAGGCCCGCCACCCCGGCTGGGATCTCAGTGACAATGAAGTAAGGGACGATCGCACTGGTCGTCATGCCATGCGGCACCCCGCCGTTGTGCGCATAGAAAGAATACAAGACGGTTCCCATCCCGTAGAAGATCGGAATTGTGATGAAGGCCAACAACCCGTTCGTCCACAACGACTTTTTGGTCTCGGCCATGGAGCTCGTCGTCTGATACCGCTGCACGACGTCTTGGCTGGCCGTATATTGATAAAGGTTGTTGAAGATCGACCCGGCGAAAATGATCGGAATAAAGCGGCCAATCTCGGAGGGCTGGAAATCGAGACTGGAGAAGAACTTTTTGCCTTGAACCGCATCACCCATCACAGTTCCCCAGCCACCATGGACGAGGTGTGCGCCGAGCAGCGACACCAACAGCGCCCCGCCGAGCAACAAGATGCCTTGAATGACATCAGACCAAATGACCCCTTCGATGCCGCCCAAAAACGTGTAGACAATACACAGTCCGCCAACGAACAGCGCAATGAGGATTGGGTTGATCGAGCTGACACTGGTGATGGCGATGATCGGCAGGTAAATCACGATCGCGACCCGGCCGATGTGATACAGCATGAACAAGACGCTACCGAGCACCCGCATCACGGGGTTAAACCGCTCTTCGAGGTATTCATAAGCGGTCGTGACCTTGAGTTTGCGGAAGAACGGCACGTAATACTTAATCAAAAACGGAATGATCAAAACGATGGAAATGTTCCCGACGGCATAACTCCAGTCCGTCAGAAAAGACTTTTCAGGCGTCGACATGAAGGTGATCGCCGACAAGGTCGTCGCATAAATGCTGAAACCCGCCGCCCAGGCAGGAATCTTGCCTTCCGCCTTGAAGAAGGCATCGGTGCTTTTGCTTGCGCGCCGGGTGAAATACATCCCTACGAACAACATGGCGAGTAAATAAACGACCAAAACGATCCAATTTAACGTCCCAAATTCAGGTTTAGTCATGATTTTACCTCATTAGGTTGAATTGATGGCATTGTTTTTGTTTGATGTTGAATGAGTGCTTTGAGAATCATCGGCGCGATCAAGGTAGTGACGACGGTGACGACGATCATCGCTGTATAGTGATTCTGATCGATCAGATGCGCGCCGAGGGCGACATTGGCAACGACTAGTGCCATCTCACCACGAGAGATCATCCCCGCGCCAACAATCTGACTCTCCGACCAGCTAAGCCGGAACAACCGTGCACCTAGCGCCCCACCGATCTGCTTGCCGAGGATCGCAATGATGATCAGCGCCGCGATAAAGCCGAGGTCGTGGCCCATGCCGGTAAAGCTGATGTTCAGGCCAATCGACACGAAAAATACTGGAATGAAGACCGCATAGCCAATCGGCTCGACCTTGAGCGCCAAAGCCTTCTGGTGAGACGTTTCAGAAATCGCCAACCCGGCAATGTAGGCGCCTAAGACGTCAGACATCCCGCAGGCAACGGCGATCGCGGCAAAGCCGAAGCACAAGATCATCGCCGCTGTCGTTTCGTTCTCACTAGCGGTAAGTTTGCAAAATAGCGCCAAGAATTTGGGCACCACCCATTTTGCAAGGACTCCCATGATGACGAAGAAAAGCACCTTCGGCAATAACGTCAGCCAAAACGGCTGGTCGGTGGCCGCACCGGTACCGAAAAACGCGACGCATAAACCGAGTAGAATAACGCACATAATATCGTCGGCGACCGCCGCACCGAGAATGATTGCCCCGGCAGGCGTGTTCAGCCGGCCCATTTCCTTGAGGACCTGCACCGTGATCGACACCGATGTCGCGCTGAGGATCAAGCCAATGAACAAACTGGTCGTCCAGCTGAATCCAAACACCACCGCGCACAACAGCAGTGCCAACACGGTCGGAAACAGCACGCCAAGCGTGGCGACGGTCAGCGCCGGCTTCCAGTATTTCATCAACATTCCGAAGTCACCTTCGAGCCCAGCAATGAACATCAAGACGATCACCCCAATCTCGGCAAAATAGCGGATGAACGTCGTCGGGGTTAGCAGGTGCAACAGCGCCGGCCCGGCAATGATGCCGACCAATAGCTCCCCGATCACGCTGGGAAACTTGAAGCTGTTCGACAGATGCGCCCCGATCTTGGTCAAGAGAAGAATGATTACTAGTTGCACTAAGTAGGTCATGGCACTACCCGGCCGCCAGCGCGGTATTGACCAAGGCTAGCTGGGTCGCAAAGGCCTCGGGGGCAATTGCATACTCGATAAATACTGGGATTTCCGGGGCTAACGCACTCACTAATGCCTGCCAATCGGTTTGCCCAGTACCCAGCATCACGGTTTCTTGATTACGAATATCTTTGAGGTGAAAGACCGTGATCACATCTTGAAGAGCGGCAAACGCCTCTTCCGGTCGGGACGCCACCCAATACCAATTTCCAGCATCGAAGGTGTACCCTAACGCTGGCACTGCTTTTAGCACCGTACGCAGGCGCTCGGCAAACGCTGGCATCTGACCGTCAACATTCGGCTGATTCTCGACTGTCAGCTGGCCCGGATAAGTTGCCACCAGCGCCTGCAAGTGCGCATAAGTCGCCGCGCTGACCCCCGTTGGATCGCCGAGGCTGATCTTCAACCCGCCGATGTGATGTCTGCTGGCGAGCGCAAGGTAGTCGGCCAAATGGTCGTTGAGCTTGCCGGCAGTGAACAATTGCTCGGGAATGGAGAAGTACAACCCCCAGCCTTGCGCCTTGCACAAGGTGTCAATCATGAACAACTCACGTTCTCGCGTCGCCGCAGAGAAGAATTCGCCGCGCACTTCAACATTAGCGATGGGCTGATCGATGAGCGTTTTTAGACAGGTGAACTGACTTGTGCCGGTTTGTAGTGCGGTCAGAAAAACCGCCGTGTTAACTGATGCTTGCATAGTAATGCCGCCCTTCTGTGCAAAATAAAAACCGCATCGACCCCATCCAAAAAGATGGGCTCTTTGCGGTTATACTTTCAGCGGCTGATTACGCTAAGCAGTGTGTCACGGGTTTTTTTATTTGTAAACGGTTTATTTTTATTTTTTTAAAAACGGGGTCACGGCCCCAATCAGCTGGGCATCATTCCCCAGCGCCGCAACACGCAGTTGCGTCTGGCGCAGTCCCTCGGGTAATAAGCGGTCTAACTCGGGCGCGATCAAATCCAATAAGTATTGGCCTTGTTGCGACACTGCCCCGCCGAGTACAAGCACTGCTGGGTCCAACAACAAAACGATCGGGGCGAGGCCACTCGCAACGGTCGCCGCCCATGACTGCAACACAGCCATCATCGCGGCATCGCCTGCCTTAGCGCGGGCGAAGGCCTCAATCACGCTGATTCCCTGCGGTTGTAGCTGGGCCTGTAAGCGTAACGTTGCCGCCCGTTGTTCATAAGTCGTCTTGCTGGCACCGTCGTATAAGAGGTATCCCAGCGAGTTGGCCGTTCCGTGGGTGCCTTGCAACAGTTCTCCATTATGGTAATACGCCCCACCGATTCCTGTTCCCAAGGCAACACAATACACCGAGGCGATGCCTTGTGCCGCGCCGGCGATTTGCTCACTGAGTAGCGCCGCGGCCACATCGTTGACGACATGCGTCGGCTTGCCGCTCACCTCAGCCAAGGTGGCCTTGAGCGGTGTCCCTTGATAATTAGGAATGGTCGGCCCAGCGTATTGAATCGCCCCGTCTGCGCCGACGATTCCTGCCGTCGAGACCCCCACTCCCGCAAGTGCCAACTTGGTTTGCAGCGCTCGGGTCACCCGTAAAAGCTGCTTCAAGATCGCACCATCGGCATTGTGGTCGGTCGAGACGACCCCGCGGTGCGTAATGCTTCGGTCCTCTGCGACCACCCCATATTTGATCGTCGTACCCCCGACATCGAATGCTAAGAATCGTTTCATCTCCGCCATCTCCCCTCACAATATTGTAAGCGTCACCATCGTAGCACGTGGTAATGGTTTTCTCAAATAAAAAATTTAAAAATTCTATATCCCTTGTCATTCAAGGCCAAATTGAACTATATGAAAACAATTTTCTTTTCTCGGTATTGATAAATTAGTTTTCGGGTGGTACATTTTCCCTGCGGTTAACTTTTAGCGGAGATTACACCGACAAACTCTAGGGAGAGATATAATAATGGCTAAAAAAACTCTATTCTGCATTAATGACAGCGTTTAACGAAGATGGTTCTTTCGACGATGCCGGTGTCCGCGCGATGGTACGCTACAACATCGATGTTAATCATATTGATGGCCTGTATGTCGGCGGCTCCACAGGCGAGGCTTTCATGATGAATACGGAAGAGCGCAAGCACCTGTTCAAAATTGCTTTTGATGAAGCCGCCGGCCAGTGCGACATGATCGCGCAGGTTGGTTCGATCAACCTGAATGAGGCCAAAGAACTCGCCGACTACGCCGTCAACACCGTGGGTTACCAGACAATCTCCGCGGTCACACCATTCTACTACCCCTTCACCTTCGATCAGATCAAGGCTTACTATGATGCGATACTCGAAGGCCTCGATACCCAGCTGTTGATCTATTCACTGCCCGCTTTGACCGGGGTGTCGCTGACTGAAGAACAATTCGGTCAGCTGTTCGAGAATCCGAAGATCATCGGCATCAAGTTCACGAACGCCGATTTTCTTCTATTAGAACGAGTGCGCAAAGCCTTCCCTGACAAACTCATCTACTTCGGCTCCGACGAAATGATGCTTTCTGCCTTAGCCTTAGGCGTCGATGGCGCGATTGGCTCCACCTTCAACCTCAACGCCAAGCGGGCCTTCGCCGAGATTGCCGCCTTTGAAGCCGGAGATTCTGCCAAGGCACTGGCCTTACAACACGTCTCCAACGACTACATCATGGACACGATCGCCAACGACTTGTATCCAACCATCAAGTTACTCTTCCACGAGGCAGGCGTCGACGCTGGTATCTGCCGCAAGCCGATGCACGCGCCAACACCAGAGATGAAAGCCGGGGCCGCCAAGATCTACGCCAAATACTTCAAGTAACCCATTCTGATAAGAAAAGAGTCATCGTGTTATGCAAAATTCATTCCTTCAACAAGTTCAAGGCCAGCTGATCGTCTCCTGCCAGGCATTACCCGAAGAACCGCTACACAGCTCATTCATCATGGCCCGAATGGCGCGTGCCGCCAAGCTAGCCGGGGCCCCTGCGATTCGCGCAAACTCCGTCGTCGATATCCAAGCGATTCAAGACGAAACCAGCCTGCCGGTTATCGGAATCAACAAACACGTCTACAAAGACGCCGAGACTTTCATCACCCCGACTCTACAAGACATGCGCGCCGTCGCGGCCACCGGTTGTGCGGTGGTGGCCGTCGAAGTCACCGGTCGCACCCGACCGAGCAACGAGTCTTTGGCCGCCGATGTCCAGGCGTTTCGCGCGGAGTTCCCTGACACGCTGTTGATGGCCGACACGGCCACGCTTGCTAACGTCCACGAAGCGGCTGACCTAGGCTTTGATATCATCGGCACCACCATGCACGGCTACACCGCCGATACGGAAGGTATGAACATCGCCGACGACGATTTTGCTTACCTCAAGGCCGTCTTAAAGGCCACAGAGCGGCCAATCATCGCCGAAGGCAAGGTCGATACCCCCGAGAAGCTACGGCGGTGCATGGACCTGGGTGTCCACGCTGTCGTGGTTGGCGGCGCGATCACCCGACCACTAGAGATCGCCCAACGCTTTATCGCGGCGCTCGATTAAGTCCCACATACCCCTTCACCCCACGATTCCGAATCGCGGGGTGAAGGGTTTTTATTTCTTATCTTCTCCGCCCTTGCACCCCTCATACAAATCAGCGACAATATAGCTTCAGGAGGTGCTTCCATGCTCGATTTCACATTCCACGGCGATGCTGATAACGCGGCCGCCATGGCCGCTTACATGCGCAACCAGTTTCCTTTCGTCGGCCTCAAGACCCCGGCGCGCAAGGCGCAGACGAAGCCCCTGTTGCAGGCCAGCAAGACGTGGCCTACCGCTCAGGTGCTAGCGGCCGTCGCCACGCTTTACGCCCGGCCCGAGCGCGAATATCAATATGCCGCCATCGCCTTGGCGCGGTATCATGTGCGCCAGTACTCCTTGGCAGACATCCAGACATTGGCAGGCTACGTCCCCCAGAAGGCCTGGTGGGATTCGGTCGACTCTTGGCGGCCGTTATTTTGGGACTATCTAAGCTTACATCCCGACCAGCGCGCAGCCGTCTGGCAACTATTCTTCGGGCAAGCCGACTTCTGGCTGCGGCGGGTCGCAATCACCTTACAACTGGCGGCCAAGGCCGATACCGATGTTGACCTGCTGACCGCGGCCATCGATGCCGACCTGACTACACCGGAATTTTTCATTCAAAAAGCGATCGGTTGGGCCTTGCGCCAGCATAGCAAGGTCGATGCGGATTGGGTGCGCAGCTTCATCGCGGCCCGGCCAGAGCTGTCCAAGTTGGCGCTACGCGAAGGCAGCAAATATTTGTGATTTCTCCCCCATGAGATCGTTAGTGCGCTACAATATAACGTAAAATCGATTTCTGGAGGAGTTTCACGTGAAACGTACACTTGCCATCCTCATCAGCATGCTCGCCATGTTGCTTTTCGCCAGCACCTTAGTCCATTACTATCCGCAGGCCACCGACCACGCGCCGCAACTGACCACCACGTCACACCCGGTGCTTTGGGTCACCAGCGACACGCATTTCATCGCGCCTAGCCTGCACGACCAGCACCGCGCTTGGCAAAACATCGAAGGCACCGCGGCCGGCAAGGACATGGACGACCAGCCGGTCGCGTTGAAAGCCTTCGTCGCAGCGGCGTTGAAGGCGCGCCCGACAGCAGTCGTCATCACCGGCGACGTGACGTTCAACGGCGAGCTATCCTCTGCCAAGAGCATCGCCAGGCGGCTTGCACCACTCACCAAGGCTGGCATCCACCTACTCGTGATTCCCGGCAACCACGACATCTACGACGGCTGGGCGCGCCAATACAAGGGCAATCGCCAACTCCAGACTACCCAGATCAGCCCCGATGATTGGCGCCAGATTTTCCACGACGGTTATGCCAACGAGACCTCAGAAGACGCCGACTCGCTGAGTTACGCGGTAAACTTGAACCATGACTACCAGCTACTGATGCTCGACGACAACATCTACACGGTCCAGCCGGCGACGATTCAGCCAACCACAGGCGGGCGCCTACGTTCCAGCACGCTGAGCTGGCTGCGCCAGCAACTCGTGAAAGCTCACCGAGACGGCCGACAGACGCTCGTGTTCATGCACCACAACTTGTATGACCATAACCAACATGCGGAAGGTTGGACGCTGGAAAACGCCGGCGCCTTGCGCAAGCTACTTGCTGACTACCGGGTGCCGGTCGTCTTCTCCGGCCACATCCACGCCCAAGACATCACGGCAGACCCTGACGGCCGCTACGCCACCAAAGAGATCACCTCCGCCAGTTTTACCGAGACGCCAGGCATCTACGGCGTGGTTGATTTGACGCCCCATCACCTGGCCTACCACACCGTCGCCCAAGACCTCACCCCGGTGCTGTCTGCGGCGCAGAAAAAGACCCCGCTGGCACATTACCAGCGTCACTTGAAGCACCTTTTCATAGACGACCAGGCTCTGCCGATCGTCTGGCAAGAAGCCAAGGACGCCGGACTGCAAGGCGCCGACCTGCGCAACGCGGCCACCTTCTTGGCAGAGCTGAACTGGCGCTTCTTCTCCGGCAACGATTCTGGCAGTCCGGCGGCGCTGCAGCAAATGCCCGGTTATCGAGCGGTCATGGGCAATGCTCACCTGCGCCGGCGGGCACAGGCGCTACTTCAGGATAAGAACCTTCCCGACCACCAGCTCAACTTGAATTACTAGGCGGTTAAGAATTTTCAAAGGCCAAGCATAATATTCGCGTTGCAAGCGGCGTCATGATATATTTAATTCATCGATAGTCACAAAGTACTGTCGTCTTACGCCACCCCGCGCAGGGTGGCGTCTTTTTTTGCGCTTGGCGGCACAAGCAAGGGACTGTGACAAAACGCCACAGCCCCTTTCATGTGCCCGAATATTCCAGTGATGTTACGTTCCAAAAGACTGGCACAGTTACTTATCCTTGCGTCTCCGCCAATACTCACGCGCATAATAAAACCCGTAGCATAAGAGCACGAACGGCACCATGTAGTATAACGATGGCCGCTGTGTGGGATCGAACACCACTAGCACGCAAGACAACAGACTCATGCCAAACGCCGCCCAAGGCACCACCGGATACCACGGCATCTTGAACTTCAGATCGGCGACTTGGTGGCCTTCCGCCAGCCAGCGCTTGCGGAAATTCAGCGCGGATAGCGCGATGACCATCCAGACAATCACAACCGCCAAGCCGGAGATCGACACCAATACGAGGTAGACGGTGTCTGCGGCGACGACGCTGGACAACAGCGCCAAGATCCCGCCGATCATGCTGAGACCCAGCGCCCGCATCGGCACGCCATGCGCGTTGGTCTGCGCATATTTGCGGCTGATCATGCCTTCGTTGGCTAGCGACCACAGCATCCGCGTCGATGCGTACAGCCCCGAGTTGGCCGCGGACATAATCGCCGTCAAGACGACGAAATTCATGATGTCGCCGGCATACGGGAGACCAATGCTTTCGAAAACGAGCACGAACGGACTCTTGGTCACTCCGGCCTGCTGCCAAGGAATCAAGGCGGCCATCACAAAGATGCTCCCGATGAAAAAAATCACCAGCCGCAACAGCGTCGTGTGGATCGCCTTAGGAATGTTGTGGGCCGGGTCTTTGGTTTCGCCTGCGGTGACCCCGATCAGCTCAGTGCCGGAAAAGGCAAAGTTCACAGTCAACATCGTGGTGAATACGCCTTTGAACCCGGTGGGAAACACACCGTCTTTGATGAGATTATGCAGGCCCGGCGCCCCTTTGCCTCCAGCTATCGGCAAGATGCCAACGATCGCCAACGCCCCCAAGACGATGAATACGATGATCGCCACCACTTTGATGCTGGAAAACCAGAACTCCGCCTCACCGAAGAAGCGCACCGAAAGCGCGTTGACGGTGAAAATCACTGCCATGAACAAGGCGCTCCACACCCAGGTCGGGCTGTGCGGGAACCACGTCCGCATGATCAAACCCGCAGCGGTGAACTCCGAGCCCAAAGCCACCGTCCAGGTCAGCCAATACAAGATTGCTGTCGTGAACCCCGTGCCAGGGCCGATGAACTTGTCGGCGTACACGTGAAACGAGCCAGTTTCCGGCATCGCGACGGACAATTCGCCCAGGCACAACATCACTAAGTAAACCACGACTGCCCCGAGCGCATACGCGAGGATCGTGCCGATAGGACCGGCCTGATGAATTGTGTATCCAGAGCTGAGAAACAGCCCCGTGCCGATGACCCCGCCTAGGGAGATCATCAACAAGTGCCGCGATTCCATTTTTCGTTCAAGTTGTGTGTGTGCTGCCAAAATATCGTCCCCTAATGATAATGTGAGCGACCGCCATCAAGTTGCGTGCAGTCGATAATTAGATTAACATTAAGTACCAGTGAAAGTAAAAAAAGAAATCAGGTGTTTTTATGCCCACGCTCAATGACTTGCTCAACCATCAGCATTTTCTGATCAACGACGGCGCCATGGCGACCGAATTAGAAAAGGCCGGGGTCGACACCAACAACGCGCTGTGGTCGGCGATGGCGCTGATCACCGATCCGCAGGCAGTCGTCGCCGTTCACCGCAGCTACTTCGAGGCCGGCGCCAACATCGCCACGACCAATTCTTATCAGGCCAACCCGCAGGCCTTCGCCGCGCTGGGAATGACCGCGGCCGCTTCCGATCGTCTGATTCAACAAACCGTCGCGCTGGCCCAACAGGCCCGCCGCGACTACCTCGTGACGCATCCACAACGCGCAGGCGACTTGCTGATTGCAGGCTCGATTGGGCCCTACGGCGCTTATCTTGCCGATGGTAGCGAATATACCGGCGACTACGCCCTCACCGGCAGGCAATACCACGACTTCCACCGGCGCCGCCTACAACTTTTGGCCGCGACGGGGGCGGATTTCTTCGCCTTAGAGACGATGCCTAACATCCAAGAACTCCAAGCATTGCTCGGCCTGCTTCACGCCGAGTTTCCGACCATGACCGCCTGGGCGTCGCTGTCTGTGGGCGACTACCACGATCGCCTGTGCGATGGGACGCCGCTTACCACTGTTTGTCGCCTCTTGAACGCCAGCGACCAGATCCGCGCAATCGGTATCAACTGTACCGCGATGACCAACGTCACCGCCACGCTTGCCACCTTGCGCCCGCTCACGGACAAGCCGATCGTGGTTTATCCCAACAACGGCGACCGGTATGACCCGAGTGATAAGTCTTGGCACAGTAATCCCGACGCCCCGAGCTTCGCTACGCTTGCGCCGCAATGGCAACAAGCTGGGGCCAGCATCATCGGTGGCTGTTGCCGGACAACACCCGCGGACATCCAGGCCATCGCGCAAAGCTGCCGCTGAGCTCGATGGCATGCAAAAAGGCCACGTGACGTGGCCTTTTTGATTGTGCTTATTTCAATGCGTTCAATGCGGCTGTTGGGACATCCGTCTTGGCGACGGTGTGCAAGCCCTTGGTCACGTGCTTGGCCGAGACTTGGGCGGTCACGTAGCTGCCTTGCGTCAATGGCGTCGGCTGTGTGCTTTCCGCGGAATCCCAGCCCACATGCTTCACCTTGCCGTTCTTATCGGCCCAGGTGAAGTCGTAGCTATAATAATACACCTGCTGGCCATTTTTCTTGTAGTCGCCACCGTCGTCGGTCTTGGACTTGTGCTTGACCGGAGTCGGCACGATCGCATAATTCGTCGTACCGTTGTATGTCGAGTTCCAGTATGAGTATGCCTTGTAGCCGCCGAACGCGACGATGACTAAGATGATGATACCGATGATCGCTTTGCGCATAATGATCGCCCTCCTGATTAATTCGTAACCTCATTATCGCACGCCGCATCGCGCAAACGCCACGAACAGTTTTGTCACCTCAGACACTGAATCGTCACCCGCTCAGTATTCGCCTTTGATTTTGAAGAAGCTGCCGCGAATTGTGCCGGCCAACTTAGACTTCTGACGGGCAAACTTGAACCCATCGGCGAGCGCCGATGGCACCTCCATGCCCTCGCTGAGCTTGAAGCCGACCGCGCGCTTGCCGCCTTCAGCCAGCGTGTACAAGACGTTGACGCCCAGCCCGTCTTCATAGAAAACATGCGTCCAGCGCACACCAGCGATTTCGAGTTGGCTGACCTCAAGCGGCTTGGCCGCGAAGTGCAGGTCCCGCTCCGCCAAGATCTCGGCGACGTAAGCAACGAGCTCCGGGCGTTCTGCCGCAGGCTCGGTGACAAAATGCACCTTGTACTTATTCCAGAAATACCGCGCCTCGTTCGCGCGCAACCCTGCTAGCGCCTCTGCGTGCGGCGACGATTCCAGCCCGACCGGCGATACGGTCTTAAAATTCACCTGATAAGCCATCGTATACCTCGCTATTTTTCTTCAGTATACGCTACTCACAAAGCTGCGCCAACACCGCGCCCAAGCGCTCGCGCAGCGGTGCGACTTGCTCGGGCAAGAAGTGCGCGAAGCTCAGCCGCACCTGATTATGCCGGGTGCCGAACAAGAAGTCCGGACGCACCAACACCTTGGCCTGCAAGAAGCGCTGATAGTCTGCGGCCTGTAAGGCGCGGCGGCAGTGAATCGTCACCCAGAAGTGGTTAGTCGCCTGCGGCACCTGATATGCCAGTTGCCCGGCCGCAACCGCCGGGGCCAAGGCCTCAGCCAAAGCCGCCTGCCGCTGGGCTAGTTGTGCTTGTTGGTGCCGCAGCGCCTGGGGTAAGTCTTGTTGGTGCAGCAACAAGACCGCCAGCTGCTGGGGGAAAATGCTGAGCTCGGCTTCCATCTGCTGGCGAATCTGCGCGAGGCGGTGGGCGATGCTCGGCGGGGCGATCAGCCAGCCGATGCGCGTGTGCGCCCCTAGAAGCGGCGAAAGCGTCCCAATGGATAACACGTTTTGCGGATCCAGCGCGTACAGCGGCGGTGGCGCGACTTGCCCCAACGCGACGTTGATCCCCAGCTGATCATCTTCCACCAGTGGCAGGTGCAACTCTTGACACGTCGCCAGCAAGCGCTGGCGCGCGGCCAGACTCATCGTCGCGCCGGTCGGATTCTGGCCAGTCGGGTTGACCAGCAAAAACCGCACGTGATGCTGGTGATACACATCGCGCAGCGCCTGGAGATCGAGCTGACCATCGTGTAGCGGCACGCCGTAGATCCGCACCCCGGCGGCCTGAAACAAGGTCAGCTGATAGAAATACGATGGTGCCTCCACCGCGATGGCATCCCCGTCGGACAACAAGCCTTGCGCCAATAAATAAAAGGCCTGCTGCGCCCCTGAGGTAATCAGCACCTGACTCGTCTCCAGCTGTTCGCCCAAGAGCGGCCGCATCGTGGCGACCACGGCCGCCTTGAGCATCGGGTCACCCGTAATTTCCACACGGTGTTCCTGCGCATACAGCGCCGCAACCGACAAGCCTTGTGGCGTCAGCGGCAGCGCCAGCTGATTGGTGATGCTGGAATCGGCCAAGTTGATGACCCCTTCTTCTTGACGCGCCTTGGCCAGCCGCACTGTGAAAGGATCCGGACCCAGCAACCGGTTGGTCGTCAGGTAATCGTGCCACTGGGTTGTCGTCGCCACACCCCAGCGATCGGGGTTCACCCACGTGCCGCTGCCGACGCGCCGCAACAGCAGCCCCGAGCTGACCAGCTCCGCCAGCGCCCGCTGAATCGTCGACCGGTTGAGGCCAAGCCGCTCGGCCAAAACCCGCTCGGCCGGCAAGCGCTCACCGGGTAATAAGTCGCCCGCCTCGATCGCGTTCGTGATCAGATTAATGACCCGCAAGTATGCGGGTTGCCGTCCTTCAGGTAATCGCCAGTCCATCCTGCCTCCCTCAATTTCCCGGGAAATTTTTTGCGCTGCAACATTGCCCACATGATACCATCTTTATTTGTCACTGCCCATTTTTAAATTGGGTGGCTTTTTTACCAGCCAATTGGTTCTGTTCAGGCGTCCGTACCGTGCTTATGCTTGAAGCACTCTAATGATTGAGGTGGAAGAATATGGCAGAAACAGGAACAACTCTGGTCAAGCGCGGCATGGCCCAGATGCAAAAAGGCGGCGTCATCATGGACGTCGCCAACGTGGAACAGGCAAAGATCGCCGAGGCCGCCGGAGCGGTCGCGGTTATGGCTCTCGAACGCGTCCCTTCGGATATCCGCGCCGCCGGTGGCGTCGCGCGGATGTCCGACCCGGCCATGATCGAAGCCATCATGGCCGCCGTGTCGATTCCGGTCATGGCCAAGGCACGTATCGGCCACATCGCCGAAGCGCGCATCCTGGATGCCATCGGGGTCGACTACATCGACGAATCAGAAGTGCTGACCCCTGCCGATGACCGGTATCACATCGCCAAGCAGGACTACCAGGTGCCGTTCGTCTGCGGCTGCCGCGACCTCGGCGAGGCCCTGCGACGCATCGCAGAAGGCGCGTCGATGCTGCGCACCAAAGGCGAACCCGGCACCGGCAACATCGTCGAGGCCGTCCGGCACATGGAACGCGTCAAGGAAGACATCGCTAAAGTCCATGCGGCCGCCGACAATCAGCTAGTCACCTTGGCCCGCGACTTCCGCGTCCCGCTTGACCTCTTGCAGGCCGTCCATGCCACCGGCGAGCTACCTGTGGTGAATTTTGCGGCCGGCGGGGTCGCCACCCCAGCAGACGCGGCGCTGATGATGAACCTCGGCGCCGATGGGATCTTCGTCGGCTCCGGCATTTTCAAATCCGAGAATCCCGCCAAGTTCGCCCGCGCCATCGTGACCGCCACCGCGCATCCGACCGACTACGCCTTAATCGCCGAGGCCTCCAAGCATCTCGGTGCGCCGATGCGTGGCATCGAGCTGAGCACACTGAGCGATGCCGACAAGATGTCGACGCGCGGCATCTGACCCCAATCAACGCTGTATGGAAGGTGATCACATGACAATCGGGGTATTAGCTCTCCAAGGGGCCGTCTCAGAACATATCGCTGCGTTACACAAGCTCGGCGCCACGACCCAAGAAATTCGCGAACCGGCCGCGTTAGCCGGCATCGATGGGCTCGTCTTGCCTGGCGGTGAAAGTTCCACGATGCGCCTGCTGTTAGAGCGTGAGAATCTGCTGACGCCGCTGCGGCAACTGATTGCAGACGGCCTGCCTGTGTTCGGCACCTGTGCCGGCATGGTGCTGCTCGCCCAACCCGAAGGCTTCAACGCCTTGCCTGCACGCGTCAAGCGCAACGGCTTCGGCCGCCAACGCGAAAGCTTCGAGGAAGATCTCGTTGTCGATGACTTGGCGACGCCTTACCCAGGCGTCTTCATCCGCGCCCCTTATTACCAAAGTGTCGCGCCGGAGGTGACCGTCCTCGCCACCGTCGGCGCGGGTCGCGTCGTTGCCGCCAGCTACAAGCGTTTGCTAGTCACGGCGTTTCATCCCGAGCTCACCACCGACTTGCGCCTACACAAGCGCTTCTTGGCGCTTACCCACTGAGCTATCAAAGCCGCCCCTTGGACACCGATATTCAGGTATCTAAGGGGCGGCTTATTTTGTCTACGTCAAGCGCGGCAACTCTGGGCGATCGAAGTAATAACCTTGCAGATATCGTGCGCGCATCACCTTGGTCGCAAACTCGGCATCGACACTATTCTCAATGCCGGTGACGACGAACTGGATATCGTAACGCTGAACCAGACGATCACGTAGGCTGCGGTCGAGTAGCCCACTGGGATAGCGCTTCTTCAACCCACCACACGCCACTTTGAGGATGTCCACCGCAGGCAGATACGCCTCCAGGCCCGCCAAGGGGTTGCTGGCGTCAAGATTGATCAAGGCAAGCGCGATCCCCAGACTCCGGTAACGCGGCGCATTCGCTTGTAAAACCTCCGGCGCGATCTCACGGTCAATTTCGACCACCAGCGTCGGCGTTTGGGGCTGTTCGGCGATGAAGGCCTGTAAGCGTGCCGGGGTCTCAGCATTAGCAAACTGCAACGCGGTCAGGTGCAACATGATCTTTTGACTCTCGCCCACCGCCAGCAGTTCTTTGATGTAGTTCAGTTGCACGTCGATTGGCAACGTGAATTGCACCGGAAAATTCCAGCGGTCATGATCATACTCGTACCGCGCCACCAACACTTCTTGGGCGACCACGGCCCGGTTATCGCGCGCGTCGAGTACACTTTGGCTAATCAGCGTTCTCGTCGCCATCACGTGCTGGTGCGTACCGGCGTTCACGGTGTGATCGCCGAACGTGATCGCATTGCGGCCGTTGTGCTTGCTTTGATACAGGCTCGCATCTGCCCGCGCGTAAACATCGTCGAACTGCTCATCGCCGGCTACCACCTCGGCAACCCCGATGGACAGCGTCGTTTTGATCGTGTATTCGCCGGCAGCAAACTGCCGCGCCTGAACTGCTCGCCAAACTGCGGTGACGATCGTGCGCACCGCCTCTGGGTCAGCATCGACGAACAAAATGTTGAATTCCTCGCCGCCGGTCCGATACAATGCGTGCTGCCCTGCATGCCGTCGTAACTCCGTATCGATCGCCCGCGCGACCCCGATCAACACATCATCACCCACCAAATGACCGTAATGATCGTTAATCTGTTTGAAATGATCGATGTCGATCGCCGCCACCGTCAACCGGTGCCCGTTCTCGTGCGCCTCTTGGAAAAGATGGGTGACATCGCGCCGATAGATCGAGACACTTTTGGCATTCGTCAGGCTATCGTATTGGGCCAACTGGGCGTTCGAGGCATTTTGTACATCCAGCTGGTGGTCGCGTGCCAACGTCATGGCTGTCACCACGACCATCACGAGATACATCGACAAGCCCTGCACGATGATCGTCGGCGTGATGACTAATCCCGCCGAATGTGGTGGCAACAGCGTCCAGAAACAGACTCCCAGATACAGATACACGGCAATATGCCGCCAGACGTGATAGCGAATCTGGTCACGCCAATACCACAAGATCATCAACCCCAGAGCTGCACCAACCAGCGACACCATAAACTGCGGGCGAGCGTAATAGGCCATATGGTGCATGATCCAGACATCGAGGATGCCCAATACACGGAATCCGTACTCGCCGATGGTGATGTTTTGATCCAACAAGATGAAGGTCAACACAAACAGCCCCATGTTATGAAACATCAAACCGCTCGCATTCGTGAAGACACGCCAGCCGACCATATGTAATCCCGTCCCGATCCCGATGGCCGCGACCATCATCAGAATCCGCAACACCCACTGCCAGCCCGGCTTGTCCTTAAGCATCACAAAGGCCGTGTGCCACAACCGCCGATAGTAGCTAATGAAGCCCGAGGCAAACATGAATGTGATCAACAGCTGTGCAAACCACAGCGCTGTACTGAGTGGTGCCGCTCCGCGTGTCACGACACGCACGCCCATCTCCATATTCACACAAGTCCCCCCAGACAAATGCAAAAATCATCATTGCATAATCTCATCCAGTATAGCGCACCGTAAGTTAGAATTAAAGTTAACCCCATTGACAATTCGTTTTCCCGGGAAATCGTTTGAGTACCACAAAGCACCCGTCGCGCAAAGCCGTCTTGGTTGGCTTGACGTGGCGGGTGCTGTGGCCGCATTCAGATTGCTTTACTTTGCTGGCGAAGACCCATCTGCGACACGGGTCGGCAACAACCCCCAAACAAACAGCCCAACAATGAACCCGGTCCCGATGCCGTAGCCGATGTCAAAGGCCGTCAACGAGCGCGTTAAAACGACCCCAACGGTCACCACAGCCCCGACTGTTCCGGCGATAATCCGACTATTCTTGACGCTTAGGCTGAAGTGGTGCTGGTTGACCTGCCAGTTCCGCTGACGCGCATCTTTGAGCGTGACTAAGTTCACGATCACCAATACGACCAACAGCGCAGTGCCCGAAAATCCCTTTCCGTAGCCCAAATGCCGGCTTAACCAGCTAGCGATCACCACGGCATCCAGCAGCAAATTTAACCAATATGCTCGCCGCGCCTGAATCTGAACTTTCTCTTGTGCATGTAATTGTGTCATCATATCCCCACTCCTCAATAATTGATCTAAGGACACACCATAAAAATCACTGAGCAACATGCAAGCATCAATATCCGGCAGGCTACGTCCAGTTTCCCAATTGGAGATCGTTTGTCGCGTCACGTGCAAGGCGTCTGCGACCGTTTGCTGGGTCAGTTGGTGTTGCTTTCTGGCTTGTTGCAGTTGTTCGTTAATGTTCATGACGTCCTCCAACTCAATATGTGGGTTCAGCTTCAATTATCCAAGCAAACATCCTGCAAGGCCAGCAAAATCACCGACAAGTTGCTTGGCATCCCTAAATCACCCGGGAAATACTCAGCCGATAACTTCACCACGAGTTACAAAAACACCTCCGCGTCGCGATTCGGAGATCGAATCGCGGTGCAGAGGTGCAGGGGTATGTTAAAAATCGCGGAGCTATGTGGCGAAACACTGAATGCCATCGGAATGGACCAAATTCGTCGTTCGTAGGCAGTTAGGCGGAGCTGGGCGAGGGCGCAGCCGTGACATGACGAGCTTGCTCGTCTGCGCAAGAATTGAGCCAAACAGCTGGCGAAGCCAGGCTTGGCTCAATTCTTAGTCGGAAAAGCGCAGCTTTGCAGACGGCGCCACAGCGTTCCCGCCCTCGCCCAGCGGAGCCTAAGTGCGGCCGCGCTTCGCTCTGGTTTTTCCTCGAGCTGCACGTGGCCAACGGGCTAGGCCTAACGGCACGATCAACTGCGCGAACAAGTTCGCTCCGTTGTTCGCACGCGTTACGCTACGCCCTAAGTGCGGCCGCGCTTCGCTCTGGTTTTTTCCTCGAGCTGCGTGGCGCATTGCGCTAGGCCTAACGGCACACTGGACTACACAAGCTCGGCTTGCTCCGCCCCGTGTACGCGTTACGCTACGCACAATAACCGCGCCACTTCGCTCTGGTTTAGTGGACCAACATCCTTTTGACGCCACGCTTGTCGTAATCGCGCTGATAGTTGCTCAAGGCCGCGTAGATCTTTTCGGCCTCTTCGTCATTGCCGCGCAACTCAAACATTCCGATCACTGGTGAGTTGTAGCGGCGCGCGTAGTGCTTGGCGGTCAGGCCAAACTGGGCGTTGAAGTTGCGATTGCCGCTGCCGATGATTCCGAGCAGATTGTCCGTGTTGCCGGCATCGAGCTCATCGCGAAAATCTAGGGTCATCACTTCTTTATAGCCGCTGTTGATGCCATCGCCACCGTCGAGATAGGTCGGCACCATCGCGAAAAACGGCTTGTCCATGATACTAACGTCGACTGACTCGGTATATTCAACCGCGTTGATTTCAGGATTGCTGGCAGCAAGCACATGCTGCTTGGCCGCGTAGGCAACCAGCCGTTTGACGAAGGCGCGCGTGTTACCAGAGATCGACACATAGAATAGATTGATCATTTGTCATCGCCTGCTTCCGGAT
>CAKQZO010000006.1 GCA_934293835.1 uncultured Lacticaseibacillus sp.
ATACTGGAGTGAAGCCGTTTAGAAACAGACAAAACTTTATATTATTTCATCTGTCAACTTGACAGGGCCTAGTGCACTTCTCGGCAGGGGCCGGTTTTGATGTTTACTACTCGGCCGAATCGATAATCGGTGCGGCCACCAGCTTCAATGCGGTGACGGCAACGCCTTCGGTTTCCATGACGATCACCGTGTTGTGACGCTGCAACAAACCATCAGGCACGTAGAGACTGTGGATCGGCCCCCGCGACCAGTAACGGCCGATGTTGACTCCGTTAACTAGCACGCAACCTTTGCCATAAGCGCGACAGTCGATGAAAGTATTGGCTGGTTCATCGATATCGAAGGTGAAGCGGGTGAGCATGGGCTGGCCATTAGTCGGCAAGGCGGCTGTGGTGAACGGCAGCTGCGCCACCATGGCTGCGTCGCAGGCGAGGCCGAATTGTTGCCAATGGTCCCGAAATTGGTGGTCGACCATCACGCCGGTACGGATGCCTTTTTGCTGCGTCGTCGCGGTGAGCTTGTAACCGTAGTTGACCCGGCCGAGGTTCTCGATCAAGATGTCAAGCGTCAGGGTCGCGCCTGGCAAGTCGCCGGGGATCGTCAGCGGGGTCCCAATTGCCTCATACAGCTGGGTGGCGAGCGGCCGGCCATTGATGAAAACCTGCGCGCGGTCGCCGGCATCGACGATGCGCAGACTCTGCTCGTGGTGGTAATTCTTCAAGGTCGTGCGGTATAAGACATAGCCATACGGGTAATCGAGTTGCTCGAAAGTCTGTGGAGACAAGTTGACCTGTACAGGCAAGGCCGCCACATGCGCAAGCAAAGCACAGTGTCCGTCCGGCGCATACGCCCCGAAGCCGCGCGTCGACGGCACGATCGGTGCGGCCTGGGCAACTTCCGGGAATTGCTCATGGATGACGCGTTTTAAGGCCGTATACTTGGCCGTCGGGGCGCCCCATTCGGTGAGCGGCGCATCGTAATCATAGCTGGTGACCTGTGGCAGATCGCGGGTGCCGCGCGCCGAGCACCCGTTCATGAACCCGAAGTTGGTGCCGCCACGGAACATATACAGGTTCAGACTGCCGCGTTTCAGCAGCTGCGCGATGTCCGTCGCGAATTCACTGGCATCGCGGCGGATCACCGGTTCGCCCCAGCGGTTGAACCAGCCATCCCAATATTCCATACACATCAGCGGCCACTGCCGGTGGTGGGCTTGGTGAAAGGCTGCTAACGCGTCAAAATTGGCCGAAGCGTGCGAACCGAAGTTGCCGGTGGTCAGCACCCCTTGGTCGGCCATGTTGCCGGCGTCCAAGGCTTCCGGCCAGGTGCCATCGGCGGTGAATAGCGGCACATCGATGCCACCTTGCTCCAGCATCGTCTTGATTGCGGTCAGATACGCCCGGTCTTCACCATAGGAACCATATTCGTTTTCGACCTGCATCATTAACACCGGGCCGCCGTGCGTCACCTGCCAGTTAACTAGGCGCGGCAAGAGCTCATCGTAATAGGCTTGCACGGCGGCGAGAAACTGCGGGTCACTCGATCGCAGGCGCATGGGCGTTTTTAACAACCACGCCGGTAGCCCGCCGAATTCCCACTCCGCACAGATGAAGGGGGTCGGGCGCAACAGCACATACAGCCCCAACTCCTGCGCCAGCGCGAGGAACGCCTCGAGGTTGTATTGCCCATCGAATGTGAAGCGCCCTTGCTGCGGTTCATGACCATTCCAAGGGATATAGGTCTCCACGGTGTTGAACCCCAGCGCCTTGAGGTTGCACAGCGTCAGGCGCCACTGGCTGGGATGAATGCGGAAATAATGCACCGCACCGGATAAGATGGTGAACGGCTTACCGTCTAGGTAGAAGCGGTCTTTAATCGTAAATTGCATATGCGTGTCCTTTCGTGACGAGAAGCGCCGCAATCCCTCGGCGATTGCGGCGCTTCTTAGGATACCTGAATTACCAGAACGTCGCCCAAGTCGGATCAGCTAAGCGCTGCAAAGCTTCCATGTAGAAGTAATCCCCCCACAGGTTCGCCTCATCGATGCCTTTGCCTTCGCTGAACGCATACACGCTGTGTTGGAGTAGGCCTTCTTGGTCGGCGGTGGTGCGATAACGCGCGGCCAGTTCATGCACAATCCCCCGCGCCAGGGCCACCCCGTCGTCACAATAGCCTTGTGCCTGGGCCTCGATCAGGCCGCAAGCAACGATGGCTGCGGCGGAACTATCCTTGGGCTGGCGGTCGGCCGCGCTGAACGTCAGGTCCCAATAAGGCATGAGATCCGCACTGAGATGTGTTAGGTAATAGACCAACAGACGCTGATATTGGTCGCGCTCGGCGGCCTCGGGGCTGAACTTGCGATACAGCGGCATCCCCAACAGGATCCACGCCTGCCCCCGCGCCCAACACGAGTCATCGGCAAACCCTTGATGCGTCGCCCCATGGTCCGGCGCGCCGGTCACCGGGTCGAAATAGAAGGTGTGATAGGTCGACTGATCCGGCCGAATGATGTTGGTGACCACGCTACGATAGTGTGCCTGCGCGATGGTCTTGTATTGCGCATCGCCAGACAAGCGGCTGGCCTCAAACAGCAACGGCAGATTCAGCAGCGAGTCGATGATCAAGCGGTATTCGTTGGCGGCTCCGGGTTCGCCCCAGGCCTGGATGAACTGCCCGCGCGGCTGGAAGCGTCGTGTGAGGGCTTGGGCGGCCGCGATAGTCAGCCGCTTGCTCGCGTCATCGTGGGTCCGAGTGTAGTGGGCGTAACTCGATAGTGAATACAAGAAGCCGATGTCGTGATGATCTAAGACGAAGTGGTCAGCCAAGCGTCGCTTGAAACTGACCAGCTGAGCTTGGATCGTCTGCGTCGTTGCCGCGTCGGGCCAATGCCAGTTCTTGAGCAGTAACATCGCCGTCCAGAAGCCGTTGGTCCAGTCATCGTTATCCTTGATGCGATAGCGCATATCAGTGGTGCAAGCTGAGGGATAGTGTCCGACAAAACGCGGTAGCATCGCGTCTAGGCGCCGGGCGCACCATTGCAGTTGGGCCTGCGCCCAAGTGGCATCCACACCCTGCCCGGCCGCACGCAGTTGGGCGGCTATCTCTGTTGCAGTGGGATTCATGGCGGGCCTCCAATCACAGGAACTTCTCGATGGAGACGTCTGGGTCGTCTGGCACCATCACCGCAGACACGCTGACCCCACGGGCTAACAAGGCCTTGATGTCGGCAAGCTCTTGTTCAGTCAGGCTGACCGACTTCTTAACTTGCGTGGTCTCTGGGCGATTGGACATGTTACCGATGTTGATCTTATCGAAGCTCAAGCCGGCATCGAGCAGATCCAATAACACCTTAGGGCGTTTGACTACCAACAAGACGCGCTGGTTGGCATACTTGTCGGCTTGGATATTGGCAATGGCCTTAGCTTCCGTGATGATCGACGTCGCGATTCCACTTGGTGCGGCCATCCTGAGCGCTGCCTTTTGCACCGGATCGTTGGCGACTTGATCATCGATGACCATGATGCGCGAAGCGTGCAAGCCGGTCGCCCAGCGGTTAGCAACTTGGCCGTGGATCAAGCGATCATCGATACGGATATTAACGAAACCTTTCATCATATTACCCCCTATTGGTTATGAGAAAATCTTCAAGTTGAATGCCAAGATGCCGACGACGATCAGAATCAGAGTGACGCGCGTCGAGTTCATCTTCTTGCGCCCTAACAACCAATACGTCAACAACACGACCAAGGCCGGGGCCAAGGCTGGCATGATCTGGTCAGCCAGCGACTGGATGGAAACCTTGACGCCACCGTTCTTGAAGCTATACGCCCAAGTGGCAGTGATGACCGACGGGATCAACGCTCCGATCACGGTCATCCCCAAGACATTTGCGGCTTTGGTAATTTTCTTGAGGCGGTCGCCTAAGTTATCGATCAGCTTGACCCCTTCGCGATAACCCATTGCGAAGAAGGAACGCATGATACCCAGGCGCAAGATTCCAAAAGCAATCCAGAGAATCAGGCCCAGCGGGTTGCCTTTGAGTGCCATGTACGACGCGATGGAACCGATGATGGTGTTGGGAATCACGGCAAACAGCGTGTCGCCGATTCCGGCTAAGGGCCCCATCATCCCGGTTTTCAACCCGGCAATCGCGTCATTCGCCGTGACGCCTTGGTGTTCTTGAATCGCGCCGTCGACGCCCAAGATGATTGGCGCCATGGAGTTGTTGGTGTTGAAGAATTGCAGTTCATTCATCGCCGCGGCCACCCCGTCATCGGAGTCGCCGTATAGCCGATGCAGCAACGGATACATGGCATAATAATAGCCTTGGCCCTGCATCTTCTCGTAGTTCCAGCCGGCTTGGCCGAAGAAGTACCACCGCCAGAACGTCCGCTTCATTTCAGGAGTCATTGTGATCTTCTCTTTACTCATCTTCATCATCCTCCGAAGTCATTCCCGCACTTGCTGGTGTTGCCTGATGCTCATCGGCATTGAACACGACAAGCGCGATTGCTAAGCCGACCATGGCCGCACCGATCACCGGTACCTTCAAGAACGCGGCCAAGAAGAAACCGACTAACAAGAAGGCGAAGTTGGCGCGAATCGGCAAATACCGTAGCAAGATCGCGATCCCCAGTGCAGGTAAGATTCCACCGGCGGTTTTAAGCCCACTCATCAGCCAAGTCGGCATGTTGTTGACGACATTTTGCACAAAAGCGGAACCAAAAACCAGCGCGAGGAATACGGGTAGCATACGCGACAAGGAGGTCGGGATGATGCCCAGCAAGTTCATGTATGTGGCCTGCTTGAGCTTCTTTTCCTGCACCAGCTTCTCGGCACGATGTTGGAAGAACGTGTTACAGAAGCGCGCCAGCACGTCGAGTTGAATCATCAGCAGCCCGATCGGCACCGCGAGCGTCGCGCCGAACTGCGCGCCTTTGCCAGACAGCACGGCGAAGGTCGTGCCCAACAAGGCCCCAGTCATGTAATCAGGCATCGACGAGCCGCCAAAGTTTCCGACCCCGAGTACCAGCAGGTTCAAGGTCCCACCGACGATCAGGCCGGTTTGGACATCACCTAAAATCAGCCCAGCGAAGAAGCCGGCCATGGTCGGCTTGACGGTGCCGAACGTCGTGTTGTTACCATCATAAATCGCCCAACCGGCATATAACGTAATCAATAAGATTTGCCACCATTGGATTTGCATGAATAATTGCCTCCTGAATAAGGGTAAATAACAGCATGTCGGTGGATTAGCGCACCAGATCGCACAGATTGTGCAGTCATAGCGGCGCGAAGTCAGCGCTTAATGGCGCTCCACCTCGACTTCGAAATAATCCCAACGTTTGTAACTCTCGACATATTCGACGCAACTGCCATCGGCCAAAAAACTATGGCGCTTGATCAGCGCAGCCGGATAGTCGCGATCAGTCATCTGGAGCAACTTAGCGTCTTCTGTCGGCATCGGGAAAACGATCTCGGTGCTTTCAGTCATCGGGGCGCTGAACAGGTCTAAGTCGCTGTCGGCTCGGATTCGTTCATATAAAGCCTGATAATACTGCGAATCATTCAACGCACGCGGGTTGAAATAATCTGCGGTCAGATAGGTGTGCTGCACATATACCGGCACCCCATCGATCTTGCGTAAGCGGAGGATGTGATAGTAATGATCTGCTCTGGGCGTCTGCAGCTCCGCCAAAATCCGGGGGTTGCTTGCGGCCTGCATGCTCACAACCACGACCTCTTCGCCGTCTGCATTACGCTCATCATCGCGTTTGAGGTTAACGCGCTCACCTACTGGCTCTTGAGCGACGAAAGTGCCTTTGCCTTGCTGACGCTCCAAGAGGCCTGCGGTGACTAAGGCATTGATGGCCTTGATCACCGTAGCGGAACTGACCCCGAAACGCTTCTTAAGTTCCGATTCCGAATAAAAGCGATCTCCTGGATGAAATTCGTCGCTGTTGAGCTTGTAACGCATAAATTGTTCGACTTGTTTATATTTTAATGCCATAATGCTCGTCCTCCACTTAACCGGTTAACCTTGACTAGAAGATAACATGAAATCGGTTACTTGTAAACGCTGAATTTTATGCAGTGATTTTTCTCATAATCTCGCGATGCTTTGCGGTGTCAGGTGTTCACCGCCGAAATTAGCAACCGCGCCTCCTTGAATTCTCATGTTGAGTTGACGAATTTATAGAATACGGTTACATTGAACACATCAAAATAAAAAGAGGTTAACCGTATGAGTGAATTGATCTTGATCAGCCATGGCCAATTGAGTGTCCAACTGAAGGCGACTGCCGAGATGATCATGGGGCCGCAACCCAATGTATCCGCAGTGTGCTTGATGCCTAACGAAGGCCCCGAAGATTTCCGTAAGAAACTGGAGACCACGCTGGCCGGTAGGAAAGACGTGACGGTGTTTGCCGACCTGCTCGGCGGCACACCGGCGAACATCGCGTCGCGTCTGTTGTTAGAAGGCAAGGCAGACTATGCACTGTATGCCGGCATGAACCTGCCGATGGTGATCAGCTTCATCAACGCGGAGCTGGTCCACACACCAGCCGATTACGTGGCTGATGCCCAAGGCGGGGTCGTATCCGTCAACGCGCTTTTAACCGCCGCCAATGATGATGACGAATAGCCGTACTTAGCAACAACGCCCTTGCCTCGGCACAATTACGAATCAATCTTTTAATAAAAATCGTTTGGTACTCGTCCGCCGATGCCGCCGAATCGTTTCACTTGGGATTATTCCAACTCGCGTGCATACTTGGTCGCAAGGAGGACGCGACCATGCAAAAAGAAGCGATTATGTTCATTGAGCACGACGAATTCGCCACGATTGAGTACAAGGGCAAAACGATTGCCATCACCATCGGCGAAGCGCACGTAGAGTTTGCCCATGATGAAGATGGCAACAACGTCGAAATCGTGCACAACGCAGATGGTTCAATTATAGTACTGGCTTAACCCACGCAAAAACACCACCGCACACAATTAAGCGCGGTGGTGTTTTTGATTAAGGCATAGGAGTCACGCGAGTCAGGTTAGGCTTGTTCCGCGTTTGCGGCCGCAGGGGCCGGAACCCGGGAAGCTTCCTTGTGGCTGGCGGCGCGAACCGCAGCCTTGATATCAACTTTTTTACCAGTTTGTTTCTGGACGTCGTGGTATTCAGCCGCGGCGGCAAACAGCAAGTCAGAAGCGGAGTTGACCGCAGTTTCGACAGAGTCTTGGATGACCCCGATGATGAAGCCAATCCCAACGACTTGCATCGCGATGTCGTTGGAGATCCCGAAAATCGAAGCAGCCATCGGGATGATCAGCAGGCTCCCGCCGGCGATCCCACTAGCACCGGTCGCAGCCAAGGCCGTCAGGACACATAAGATGATTGCCAAGAAGAAGGAGACGTGAATCCCCAAGGTCGCACAGGCAGCCAAGGTCATGACGGAGACGGTGATCGCCGCCCCACCAGAGTTGGCCGAACCGCCTAAGGTGATGGAAACTGCATAAGATTCCTTGTTCAAGCCGAGGTCTTCACAGGCCTGCAGGTTGATCGGAATGTTAACCGCCGAGCTGCGGGTGAAGAAGGCCGGAATTCCAGAAACTTTCAAGGTCCACAGGGTCAACGGATACGGGTTTTGGCCCGTCATCACAAACACCATCAGCGGGTACAACACCAGGTAAACTGCGGCCATCGTCCCGACCAAGAGGACGACCAGTTGGCCATACTTGGCGATGCTGGCGAACCCAGTTTCAGAAACAGAGGTGTAAACCAAGCCCGCAATCCCGAATGGGGCGAACTCGATGACCAGCTGAGCGACCTTGATGATCGCGTCAGAAACTTCGGTAATGACCTGGCGAGTCTGCTTAGAGGCCAGCCGTAAAGCGAAGCCGATCAACAGCGCCCAGAACAAGATGGACAAGTAGTTGGCGTTGACGATCGCGTCCAGCGGGTTGCCGACCGCGTTGACCAGCAAGTCTTCGATGACCTTGGCCAAGCTCTTGGGTGCGGATGCGGCAATGTGGACACTCTTAGGAAACGCCAGCTTCAATGGGAACAGCCACGAAGCGGCCACAGCGGCGAACGCAGACAACAAGGTCGCCGACAGATATAGCTTAATGACCGAGCCGAAGTGATTCTCACCACCGGAATGGAACGCCGAAATCGCCGACAGGATCAAGAAAAATACCATGACTGGGGCGATCCCTTTCAACGCGCCGACGAACAACTGCCCCAAGACGCCAATGAACGCAGCCTTGGGAAAAACGAAGGCCAACACGGCCCCGACTAACAGGCCAATGATGATCCGCAAGATCAAGCTGACCGAACGATATTTTGCAAACATACGCAACTCCTCCTCAATGTGTCACCCTTAAGTTGATGCTGCCTATTGTACGTCATTCATGCACAGTTGTCTACGGAAATTGTCACAAAAAATGAGTTTTTGCTAAGATTTGCATAAAAAAGTGCTGACACCGCTAACATGTCAACACTTTTCCAAGTGACGTCTTCTTATTCTTTGGCCTTGGCCCGCTTGAGGGCGGCCGCGATATCGACTGGGGCACCAGCGACGCGCCGGTCGGGATACTCGGCCGCGGCCGTGAACAGCAAGTCCGATGCCGAGTTCACCGCGGTTTCCACAGAGTCTTGGATCACGCCGATGATGAAGCCGATGCCGACGACCTGCATCGCCACGTCGTTGGAGATACCAAACAGCGACGCGGCCATCGGGATGATCAGCAAGCTCCCACCCGCGATTCCAGACACTCCGGTCGACGCCAAGGCTGCCAAGAAGCACAGCAATAGCGCCAGCGGCAAGCTGACCGCGATATTCAGCGTGTAGCACGTCGCCAGAGTCATGATGCCGATGGTGATGGCCGCCCCACCAGAATTAGCCGAAGCGCCCAGCGGAATGGACACCGCATAAGACGTTTTGTCCAGCTCGAGGTCTTCGCAGGCCTTCAGGTTGATTGGGATATTCACAGCGCCGCTGCGGGTGAAAAACGCCGGGATACCGCTGACCTTCAGCGTCCATAGCGTCAGCGGGTACGGATTCTGGTGCGTCATCAGCGCCACGATCAGCGGGTACGCCACCAGGTAGACGAAGACCATCGCCCCCACCAGCAGCAACACCAGCTGGCCATACTTCGCCACTCCGGCAAAGCCGGTTTCGCTGATGGTCGAAAACATCAACCCGACGATCCCGAACGGGGCCAACTCGATGATCAACTGCGCAACATGGGTGATGGCGCCGGAGACTTCCGTGATCACGCGCTTCGTCTGCGCGCTGGTCAGCCGCAGCGCAAACCCAATCGTCAGCGCCCAGAACAAGATGGCGAGGTAGTTCGCCTCGACGATGGCCTGCACCGGATTGGCGACCGCATTGACCAGCAGATCGGAGATCACCTTCCCCAGAGCCTTCGGGGCCGCACCTGCGGCCACATGCGCGCTGGCGGGAAACACCAGCCGCACCTTGAACAAGAAGCTGGCGACGACCCCCACCACCGCTGACAACAGCGTCGCGGCGAGGTACACCACGATCACCGTGCCGAAGTGATTGTCACCGCCGGCCTCATAATGGGAAATCGCGCTGGCGATGATGAAAAACACCATCAAAGGCGCGATGCCTTTCAGCGCCCCGACGAATAATTGCCCCAAGATGCCGATCGCGGTGGCATGAGGCACCAACAGCCCCAACAGCGTCCCCACCACAATGCCGATGACGATCCGCAAAATCAGGCTGATTTCTGTATACCGTTTAAACATTCTCACATTCCCCTCACCTGAATCCCTTCTATTGTACCGAAGCGGTCGGGAAAAGGCGATGACATTTCCCGGGAAATCATTCATTGGTTGACCAGCTCGATATTGGTGGTGTTAGCCTTTTGCTCCTTATTTTTTGGGTCGTCAGTTGCACTTGCCGGCGCTTTAATTGCCGCGGTGATCGTGCAATTGATCTTAAGGCATTCGTGGGCGTAGCTAATGACTAGGATTTCTTGGAAAATATATGGTGATGCGTGGGCTGGTTGCGTGAGGCAAGGGGCGGTTGCTGGTACAATGAAGGCGAATTCCTTAAAGTGATGATGGAGGCGTGAAGATGACGATAGGCGAACAACTGGCAGCGGCGCGCAAAGCTCGCGACCTTACCCAAGTGCAAGTGGCACAGGCGGTCCATGTCACGCGACAGACGATCTCCAGTTGGGAGATTGGCCGCTCCTACCCGGACATGGCCAGTGTGTTGGTCTTGGCGGATTTCTTCTCGTTGTCCTTAGATCAATTACTCAAAGGAGATGTGAGAATGATGGCAGATGCGAAGCAGAAAGAACAAGAGCGGCGTAGTGCCAAGCGCTTATATTGGGGGACGCAAGGGGTGGCATTTGCGATCTGCGTGATTATCTACGCTGACGTGTTGCACTTGCCAGGGGCGAATATGGGGCCGACAACGACGATCTTGATGTTAGTGGCCTTATTAACCAGCATCGCAGTCGTGATGCTCGCCGGTGCTGGTTATCGGCACAAAGCATTGCACACTTATGTGAGAAATCCTGTGATGTGGGCGGCCATTGGGCTGACACCGGTGATGCTCAGCGTATCAGGGGCAATCCTGCTGTTACTAGCTTGTTTGTGGTGGTGGCACCGCGGCCAAGCAAATTTCTAATTTGGTTTACCCCAAAAAGGCGCCAACTGGCAATGGTCGGCGCCTTTTGGACGCAGTAGGCGCGCCAAACAATCTCAAATTGGGAAACCGGTCGCTCCTATCCAGACACTACCAGTTTGACCGCCTTGAGTGATTCGTTTATCATTTCCCTTGATCAATTATTGAAGGAGGATTCAGCCATGGTAGATGATTTACGGACCAAAGAACTAGAACGTAAACAGGCGCGATGGCTATATTAGGTATCAATGGGCGTCGGACTAGCGTTGGTGGTGGTGATCTGGATGGCCAATGCGCATCGTTTAGGGTTTGCGATGTCAGATTCGGTCACATACGCGTCATTCGTGATTTTTTATGCGGATCTGGTGGTGGTGTTTGTCACCAGCCGGCGGTATCGCCTAGAACAACCCCTGTTTCGTGGTGTCATACTCGTGGTTGGCATCGCGTTGATCATCACTGGAGTCATTCAGCAACATCAGCGTCACTCGTGAGCTAACAGCCAAGCAAATAACCCCACCATGCGGTGATCAAAAAGCCTGTTAAACTTCTTGTCCGAAGTTTAACAGGCTGCACGGACATCATGTGAACGCATGGCGTCTTTTTCTATAGTTTCATCATGCCATGCAAGTTCACGAGAGAAATTGGCTAATATCATGTATCTCGTCATTCTCTTCAGTTAGCTTCAACGCGGGTATCCCCCAGCAAAAACCGCTCAGCTCCGCCCTGGTTTCTTCGTCGAGCTACGCAGGACAACGCGGTTGCGTCTAAGTCATCTCGGACGTTCACCGGCTTTGCCGGCTCCCGCCCAAGCTGTCTTAGACACACCGCTAAGCCCATCCTGCTCCGCTCTCGTTATTTTATCCGCGCGCCGACGTAATCATACGTATTGGCCGGCGTGTAGGTCAGGCCCGTGATGTTGCGGCTGACCAGGTGTGCGGCGACGGTTTGGTACAAAGGCACCATCCCCGCCTGTTCCGTCAACAACTGCTGAGCCTGCTGGAGATCGTTGTAGCGCTTGGTGGCATCCGCCGCGTCGGTGGTTTTGGAAGCCTGAATCAACGCATCATACTGAGCATTGCTCCAGCCCCCGAAGTTGTAGGTGTTGCCGGTGGTGTACATATCCAAGAAGGAGACTGGGTCTGGGTAGTCGCCTTGCCAGCTGGACAACACGAGTTGGGTATTGCCAGCCAGCGACTTGGTGACGCGCGTCTTGAACGAAACGGGATCGAGTTTAATTTTCAACCCTGGTAGCTTCTCCAGCATCGATTGCAGATACACCGCAGTCTGCTTCGCCTGCTCAGTATCATCGGACAACAGCGTGACGTGCAGCGTCGTCTTACCCACCGCGTGCATGCCGTCTCGCCACAATTTCTTGGCCCGCGCCAGATCGTACTGGCTGTATTGACCGGCAGAAGACCGCGCGGCTTCTTGTGCAAAGTCCTCGCCAGTTTTGGGATTCTGGGCGATGCCTTGCGGGGTCAGGTTGCGCGCAATGATCGACCCATCGCGCAACACCTTATCGACGAATTGCGGGCGATTGATCGCCAAGGAGATCGCCTGACGCAGCTTGGCGTTAGCAAAAGCCGGAACGCGCTTCTGGTTCATATCCAAGAAGCTCGTGCGCCCTTGCATCTGCCCTTGATAGGCCTTGTCTTTGCGATACACCTGTGCGAGGTTGCCCGTCAAGATCGCATCGTCGAGCCGCCCGGAGCGATACAAGCTCAAGGCCGTGGCGGAGTCCTTGACGACTTCAGTTTTGATTGTCTTGATATGAACGTTCTTAGCATTCCAGTACCGCGGATTTTTGACCTCAGTCCACGCGGTATCATTGCTGCTCCAGCGCCGCAGCGTATATGGCCCATTAGTCATCGTCGTCTGCGAGCTGGTACCGTACTTCGCGCCATACTTGGCCACCGTCGCTTTGGCCATCGGGAAAAACACCGGGCTGACCATCATAGTGTTGAAATAAGGGATCGCGTGGTCCAGAGTAACGACTAGTGTGTGGGCATCTGGGGCGCTGATCCCTAGCGTCTCCGGCTTCGCCTTGCCAGCTTGGATCGCATCGGCGTTCTTGATGCCGAAAAAAAGATAGGCGTACTCGGACTCCGTCGCCGGGGCGACTGCTCGGCGCCAGGCATACACGAAGTCTTGTGCCGTGACCGGCTGGCCATTGCGCCACTCAGACGCACGCAAATGATAGGTATAGGTCAGCCCACCATTAGTTGGCTGGACCACCGTCGTCGCCAGCGCCGGCTTGAGCCTGTTGCTGGAATAGCGGTACAGGCCTTCCATCGTGTCGACTGCAGTTTGCCCAGAGACCTGATCGATAATTTTGGCGCCGTCTTGCGTCTGAATCACATCTTTGGCCATCCGCGACCAAGTGTTGGTTTGCGTCGGCTTCTTGGCTTTCGGCTTGTGTTGACAGGCGCTCAGCGTCGCCAGTGCCAATAATGCGATGACGATCTTACCCCACTTCATCCGCACAGTACCTCCCTTATCGTTGTTAACGTTCAGGTTACGGGAAAATACCGGGGAAGTAAAGCGGCGCTGAGGCGCGCCTAAGCAGACCTTCAGCCGATTCTCATCGAATTATCTTAAATCCGTGACCACAAAAAGAAGGACCTGTGAAAACAGCCCCGTCTTAGCTTCAATTACGTTCTGGTTTGATTGTATCGATTTGATCCTTCGTCCGCCAGACCTGCCGCGTCGCCGGGAACAGCAACAAGACGTTGATGCCTTCTAAGATGGCTGTCATCATGAAGACCCCGCGGTAGCTAAACAGACTGGCGACCACCGAACCCATCATCGGCCCGGACACACTGCCCATCGCCTGAAACGACTGGTTATATGAGAAGATGCGCCCGAACCCGGCCTTGGGCACGTAACGCGTCATCAATGTCTGAATCGCAGGCAACAGCGCCGCGTCAGAGATGCCTAACAGCATCCGCAATAACCCCAGCTGCCAGATGTTGGTGATGAAGCTCATTGGGATGAAGCACACCACCGCCAAGATCAGCCCTGCCAGCAGCACCTTTTCCGGGCCGATACGGTCGGACAAGGCGCCGAGCAAAGGACTGGCGATCAGCGTGACGATCCCAGGTAGCGACGAGATCACCCCGGAGACGAAGGCCACCTGACCGGGATTCTTGACCATCGCATCGACCAGCAGACTGATGAAGCTGGTGATCGACATGTTCGCCGCCTGAATCACCATCGTCGTGATGAACAGCCCCCAGATCAGCTGCGGGTACCGGATCTCCTTGAAAATCTGCTTGGTCGGCATCATCTGCGCCTTTTTCATCGGGGTGAATTCTTCATGGACAAAAAACAGCGTCAGCAAGAAGACGACTAACATCATCGCCCCGGTCACCAGGAAGCTAGACCGATAACCGAACATTCCGGCCAACACGCCGCCAAGCAGCGGTCCCAACAGCGTCCCAACGACGTTACCGGTCGCCAGCGTCCCCAGCGCCTTACCGGAGCGTTCCACCGGCACGCTGGCTGCAATGATCGCGTTGGCGTTATTGATGTAGCCGGAGAAACAGCCTTGAATCGCGCGCAACACGATCAAGACACCAACGTTAGGCACCAAGCCGCACAGCGTGATCGTGAAGGTCATCCCGAGGCTGGCGCGCAAACACATCGGCTTACGCCCGTATTGATCGGCGAGCCGCCCCCAGAAAGGCGAAACGATCGCCTTGGCCAAGAAGGTGATCGCAAACGCGAAGCCGCTCAGCAAGTTCAACTCCCACTTGCCAAAATGACCTAGCGTCTGAATAAACAGCGGTAAGAATGGCATCGTCATCGAAAACCCCATGCCAGTCATGAAGTTGCCAAACCACAGGTACACCAAATTCGTCTGCCAGCGCTCACGTTTCATTTGCGTCACCTCGATTGGAATAATATTAAAACTCTATCACTGTATTCTCATTTGTCAATTAACGTCACCCGGGGCAAAACAAAAACCAAGACGGCTCTCCATGAGACCCGCCTTGGTTGATTTGCTTCAAGCAATCAGTGTGTCGCAACGGTTGTGGCCGTCGCCTTTTGCTTTTCGCTGTGACCGCGCCACCAAGAAGACAACACGGACCCAGAGATATTGTGCCAGATACTGAACAGGGTCGAAGGAATCGCCGCAGCCGGGGCGAAGTAGGCCATCGCTAGCGTCGCACCGAGACTAGAATCTTGCATCCCCACTTCGAAGGTGATCGCCTTGCGTTGTGGCTCTTTCAACCGGATCAAGAACGAGAAGCCTAAGCCCAGCGCGTAGCCGGACAGGTTGTGTAAGATAACTACTGGGATCACGATCGCAGTCGCGGCCGTGAACAGGTTCGCGTGGTTGGCAGAAACTACGGCGCCGATGATCAACAAGATTGCAGCTTGAGAAACCAGTGGTAGTGCCCGAGTGACCACATCAACTTGCTTGCGGAACAAGGTGTGGATCACAACCCCTAAGATAATCGGCACCAGGACGATTTTGACTGTGCTCAGGAACAGGGACTGGGTTGGGATCGGCACATACTTGCCGGCGTACAACACCAGCAGACCTGGCAATGCCAACGGGGCAATCAATGTCGATAGCGTTTCGATCGAAACATCAAGGGCAACATCACCCCCGGCCAGATAAGCCATCACAGATGAGCTCGTCCCACTTGGGCAGGAACCGACCAAGATCACGCCGGCAGCCGTCGCGCCTTGCAAGTTGAAGATCTTGCACAGCAAGACCGCGATCAACGGCATGATGACATAATGTGCCACCGTCCCTAAAATGACAGGCAACGGCCGCTTCAAGATACGCGCGAAGTCTTCCCCACGCAAGGTCAGCCCCATGCCGAACAAGATAATGCCAAGCAAGTAACTCGTGTTTGGAATAATTGCAGTACTGGTCTGCGGAACAAAATAGTTGAACGCCGCCCACACAATGACAATCAATGTAAACCAATGACTGACCCATTTACCAAATGCTTCCACTTTATCCATAAAATCGCCTCAAATTTCTTTCTTCGTCGAGCTACATGGCGCAACGGGCATCGCGGATAAGCCCATCCCGTTTCGCTCTGGGTTCTTCGTCGAGCTACACGGGACAACGGCATCGCGGATAAGCAATCGCGTGCTTGCACCGGCGATGCCGGCACCGCACCCACGCTTTCTTATCCACATGCCTAAGCCCGTCCCGTTTCGCTCTGGATTAATAATGATACCGTAGGGCCATTCTGGCGTAGCGGCTCATCTTATCTGGCGTCCAGGCAGGCGACCAGACGATCTCGATATTGACCGCAGCTACCTCGGGTTCCTTCTCCAGTGCCGATTCGATCATGTTCTGCAAGACCTGACTGATCGGGCAACCTATCGTCGTCAAGGTCATCGTCACCGTCACAACGCCATCTTGCATGTTCAACCCATAGATCAAGCCGAGGCTCACCAAGTCGACACCGAGCTCGGGATCAATCACCCCAGTCAGGTCTGCTAACAGCCGGTCTTTCAGATCAACCGCAGTCGTTTCCGTTGTCGCCATGGTATCCCTCCCTCTCAGTCTTAGTCGTCTTCTTCCTTACCGAACAACTCATCTGCACCGCGCATCACACCACCGGTGTTGGCTGAAGTCACTAAGTATTGATACCGCGCGAGGTAACCGAAACGCACCTTCGGCTTGAACGGCCTGAGTTCTTTGCGCCGGCGGGCGAACTCTTCATCAGACACGGCGACGTTCAAGGTCCGGTTGGTCAAATCGATCGTAATCTTATCGCCATCGTGAATCAGCGCGATTTCACCACCGGAAGCCGCTTCTGGCGATACGTGGCCGACACAGATGCCGTGGGTCGCCCCGGAGAAGCGCCCGTCAGTGATCAAGGCCACCGTCCGGCCCAAGCCGCGGCCAATGATATCGGAAGTGGGGTTGAGCATTTCCGGCATCCCCGGTCCGCCTTTAGGGCCTTCGTAGCGAATCACGACGACGTCTCCGGCTTTGACCGTACCGTTGTCGATGCCTTCGACCGCCTCATCATGTGAGTCGAAACAGACTGCCGTGCCGACGAACTCATGGATATCATCGTCGACCCCAGCCACCTTGATGACCGAACCGTCTTTGGCGATGTTGCCGTACAGCACGGACAAGCCACCTTCAAGCGAATACGCGTTGTCGATGGTGCGGATCACTTCCGCATTCAGCGTGTGCGCACCGGCGACATTTTCCCGCAAGGTCTTGCCGGTGTTGGTCAGGCGGTCGGGATGCAAGATCCCGCCGTGTTCGATCAACTCGTTCAAAATGGCCGGAATTCCGCCTGCAGCATGTACTTCTTCCATCGTGTAAGCGGAGCTCGGCGCAATCTTGGCGATATGCGGCGTCTTCTTGGCGATGGCGTTGATGTCTTTTTCGGAATAAGCGATGCCCGCTTCATGGGCGATCGCCAAACCGTGCAAGACGGTGTTGGTCGAGCCACCCATCGCCATATCGAGAGCGAAGGCATCGTCGATCGCGTCTTTGGTGACGATGTTGCGCGGCTTGATGTCGTGTTCGACGTTGTACATCACCTGCCGTGCGGCTTTGCGAACCAGGTCGCGGCGCTCGTCGGAAGTCGCCAACGCGGTGCCGTTATATGGTAAGGCCAAGCCGAGTGCTTCCATCAAAGAATTCATCGAGTTGGCGGTGTACATCCCGGCACAAGAACCGCAAGATGGGCAGGCGTTTTGTTCGAGTTCGAGGAAATCTTCCTTGGACATCTTCCCGTCCTTGAAGGCGCCGACGGCTTCGAACACGGTCGACAAAGTTGCGGCCTTCCCGTTCGGGTCGAGGCCGGCCTTCATCGGGCCGCCGGAGACGAACGTGCACGGCACGTTGGTCCGCAGGCTGGCCATGATCATGCCTGGCGTGATTTTGTCACAGTTCGGCATGTACAAGACCCCGTCGAACCAGTGCGCGTTGATGACCGTCTCGGCAGAATCGGCGATCAACTCGCGACTCGGCAACGAATAGCGCATCCCGATATGGCCCATCGCGATGCCATCATCGACCCCGATCGTGTTGAATTCAAAAGGAATTCCGCCAGCCTTGCGAATCTCTTCCTTGGCGATGTCCGCCAACTCGCGCAGATGCACGTGCCCCGGCACGATTTCGATGTAGGAATTGCAGATGGCAATGAATGGTTTCTTCATGTCCTCTGGGTTTTTCACCTTCCCGGTTGCGTATAATAAGCTGCGCCCAGGCGCGCGATCAACGCCGACGGTGATTTCATCACTGCGTTTTTGCATGTCGTCGCCGCTGAGATTGAAGTTCAACGTGTCACTCATTTTGACTCACCTTCCGTTTACAAATCGACGTTTCGCGTCGATTAATGGCAATATTATCACCGTTTTCTAATGTGTCAACTAAAAAACTCATTTGTTTATTATTCCGTGTCAGGTCTAAGCGCTGTACCACAAGGCCTCCCCTGTTTTCTGAAATTTTTTGCCGGCCACCAAAAAAGCGCCTCTGGGTCATGATTCAATTGAATCATGACCTAGAGGTGCTCATCAGTTTTCTAGCGGCGGGTCCGGTGCTCGATCGTCCCGTCTGCCTTGGCGATCAACACATCATCGGCGAAGTTCATGAACAACCCGTGTTCGACCACACCGACGGTCGCATCAAGATAGGCCGCCAAGCCGGTCGGCACAGGCAGTGGATCGACATGCAAATCGATGATCAAGTTACCATAATGCGTCTTCAGGCGGCTCCCGTCGGCATTCCGCCGATAGTCCGGTTGCAAGCCCGCCTGGTCGAAGCGCTGGAAGTTCTGCTTGGCAGACACCGGCAAGACCTCGACCGGTAGTGGGAAGCCGGACAGGCGCTGAACCACTTTAGATTCATCGACGATCCAGACGTTACGCTTAGAGTTGACCGCGACGTTCTTCTCCAAGGTGTGCGCTGCGCCGCCTCCCTTGATTCCATTGAGATCAGCGTCGACGCGATCGGCGCCATCAACGGTCAAATCGAGCCGATCCACATCGGCCAACGCGTTGACTGTGAAGCCGTTTTCCTCAAGCTGCTTCTGGGAGCGATTCGAGGTTGTCACGATCGCCTTCAAGTGTAGTGGCGTCTGGCGGTTACGCGCCCCTAATGCGTCGATGAAAAAGGCGACGGTCGAGCCCGTACCGACGCCAAGCGCCATCCCCGGTTGCACCATTGCGACAGCTTGTTGGGCTGCTTGTTGCTTGAGTTCATCTTGTGTCGGCATACTTGCCCTCCGTTTTGGCTAAAAGTGACTACACATAATTTTAGCGCGTGCCGGCAGCGGGTTCAACTCAATTGAGATTATCCTCAAGCTGCCGCACGTTATCGGGACGCGCAAGCATCATCGCCCGGCGCGTGATTTTCTCGATGATGTAGATTGCCGGGGTCTGACTCGTCAGATTCGCCCCGTCGAGGTCTTGGGTCGTCACATAATACGCCAGCGCCACCGTCGCCAGACGCGCGATCGTCGAATTCGACGAGTTGGTAATTGCGATGATCGGCACGCCATGCTTCATCAGCTCGTTCATGTACCCGATCGCTACGCGATTCTCGCCGGACACCGAGCAGATGACGACACACATCGCGTGATACACTGCTTCGGGATAGTCTACCAGCGGATGCGTGCTCGGCGCCGTAAGCGAAAAGGCCATGTTGACGCTGTTGGAATAAGTCGCCGCACCGTAATCCGCGACCATCTTAGACGTGCCGAGCCCGACCCACACCACCTGGGCATGCTCATACAGCAGGTGTGCTGCCCGATCCATCGCCTGTTGATACTGCCCGTCTTCGCAGGCCGCGATCGAGCGCGTGATCTCGCCACCGTCGATGTCGTTGGGTAGCTGCCCTTGGTGGTTGCGCTGGGCGTTATACATCCGCAGCTTCGTCTTGAACTCAGCCCAGCCAGAACAATCGAACTTCTGGCAGAACCGTTGAATGCTTGCGGTGCTACAATACGTCGTCTCCGCCAAATCGCGGATGCGCATGTAGATCACGGCATCCATGTCCTTCACGATCTCACGATAGATCGTCATATCCGTTTCCGTTAATTCCGGCGTGTAATTCAAAAATAGCATGGCGTTTCTCCTCGACCAAAACCGCTTGTATCACCTCTGAACAAATCGGATTTGTTCCCATAAATTAATTTATTTTCTATTACGACTGTCGTTTAGGTAATCGGTAACGCATTCACCCACCTGTTTATCATACAATACGATGTCACAAAAACGGTTGCAATGTTACAAATACCATAATCGTCACAGCCAGTAACACTCGTGCATATTTGTTCCCACAACTTATCTGCTGACTTAACGCTTCCTTCAACCGACTCACGGCAATCAAAAAGCGCCTCCGCTACTCTCGGAGACGCTTGGTGATTATGCTTGCGCCTGGGCATCAGCCGCGGCTTGGGCATCTTTTTTATTTTGCATCGCCGTTGCCATGACGACAAACGGCGCGTAGATGACGGTCGCAACCACCAGGTTAACAGCTGCGATCACCCCACCTTGCCAGCTGGCAGTCGCAATCACGCCGCCGATGATCGGTGGTGTGACCCAAGGCGCCATGACGGTACATGCCGGCATGAACCCAGTCGTCGTTGCAAAGTATGCGATCGTGATGCAGACCATCGGGGCCAAGATGTATGGCACGAACAGAATCGGATTCAAGACGATCGGCAACCCGAAGGTCAGTGGTTCGTTAATATTGAACAGCCCTGGTGCAAACGACATGGAAGCGACCATGTTATACGCCTTATTCTTCCGGGCGAAAATCCAAATCGCGATAATCAACGAGATCGTCACGCCGGTACCACCCATGTTTACGAAGGAGTCAAACAGCGGCTTGTTCACTACGTAAGGAATTTCTTTACCCGCCTTCAACGCGGCCAAGTTGGCCGTAATCGCCGGGGCGTTGATCGTCTGCATGAACGGATCGATCATGTTGGCCCCATGCAGCCCGAAGAACCACAGGAACGGCGTGATGAACGCGATCAACAGCGCGGTTGGATAAGAGTTGGCCATCCCCATGAATGGTTGTTGGACGGCTTTGTAGAACGCCAGCACTAGGTTTTCGACATGCGCGGCGTTGAACAGCGTCGTCACAAGGCCGAAGAACAGCATCGTGATCATCGCCGGTAACAACGCGGCAAAAGAAGTCGCCACTGCAGGTGGCACTGAATCTGGCATCTTGATGACCAAATGCGGGTTGGATTCGAGGCGCCGGAAAATTTCAACGGAAATGATGGCAACTAACAGTGCAATGAATAATCCGGTGGAATCCATCCCAGACGCCCCACCAACAGCGAAGAACGAGCCTAACGACACGATCCCTGCAGCAACAGGCGCTGATTTGTACGACTGCGCTAAATTATAGGCTACCAAGAAGGCGATCATGACCCCGAGCACAGCATAGGTCCCACTCCACAAGTTCCCCCCGAGCTTGGTCCAAATGAACGACCCGTCCTTCATCTTCTCGCTGAAGATCCCATTCATTAAATCGATATAACCTGGGATCGGCAGGTTGTTGATCAAGGTCGCGAACGCCCCTAAGATCATGAGTGGCATCGTGTAGGCAAACGCATCCCGGATCGCGATCAAATGGCGTTGATTACCAATTTTGGACGCGATCGGCAGGAAGTGTTTTTCCATAAACGCGATAAAGCTTTGCATAAACGTTTCCCCCTTTGTTTTTGTTTCCGCTTACATGTCTAGTTATATCATCACCGAGGCGGCCGACTCAATGATACATGTATCAGAGCGGTGTATCACCTGCCCTTACATTAAGCGTAGCAGGTTCGAGGCAGCCAACGCACGGATAACGGGCGTGATTTTAATCCTCATTTGTTTTTTATGGTTGACAATGAGTTTTCTCATGCTATACTCATTTACAACAAGACATAAATGCAACGAGAAAGACCAGTAGTCGAGCGTCAGCTTCAAGCGAGCTTCGTAAGGTGTGAGGAAGCAAGCGGGCGGTCGATGAATATCCCTTTCGAGCAGGACACCGAAACCTAGTAACGTGTCATGGCAGAACGCCCATTATCGTGTTCGCGTATCGCTCTTTGGAGCCGTACGTCATGAGGCTATTTGTGGCGACACAAGTAGCGTGTTAAGGTGGTATCGTGCTACGGCACCCTTAGTTAAATCTAAGGGTGCCGTTTTTTTGTCCAGAGCGAAGCAAGCCGAACTTAGGGCGTAGGATAACGTGTGCGATCAGCGAAGCGAGACCCCTTGCGTAGCTGATCGTGCCGTTATCCCTAGCCCGTTGGCTTGCGTAGCTCGACGACGATACCAGAGCGAAGCTGAGCGTATTTACCGGGTCGGATAGCCTAGCGAGCACGCTTGGGGCGAACTTGGCCTCGAGTGTGATTGCGTAGCTAGCTGTACCCGCGTTGCTCAGCGTAGCTCGGCAATCCAAACTCGAAAAAAATTACTCGTTGCGAAAGGAGATGGTGTTCATGGACAGTGGTATTAGTAATATTAGACCGGATAAACATGACGACAATCCTGGAGGAACTCAATTATGGAAAAACTTGTTGAAAAGAAATTAAGTAAACGCGACTATCTCGTCGTCGCCTCAATGTTGTTTGGCTTATTCTTCGGTGCCGGCAACCTGATCTTCCCGCTTCACCTCGGCCAGTTGGCCGGTAGCAACTGGGTCCCAGCGACCCTCGGCTTTCTCGTCACCGCCGTGATTTTGCCGCTACTGTCTGTGCTGGCGGTGTCGGCGATGCACGCCGAAGGGGTCTACGACATCGGCAAGCCATTAGGCGCGTGGTTTGCGGTATTATTCATGGTCTTGATCCATCTGACCATCGGCCCACTGTTCGGGACCCCACGGACGGCCACGGTTTCGTTCACCACTGGCGTTGCGCCGATGCTGCCTAAGTCGATGCAGACCACAGGCCTGCTCGTTTTCTCCGCAGTCTTCTTCTTGGTCGCCTTTCTCCTTTCTTACAAGGAACAACGGATCACGAGTGCGATCGGTAAAGCTTTGAACCCAGTCTTCTTAGTGCTCTTATTCTTCGTTTTCTTCTTCGGGTTCACCCACTCCATGGGTAGCGCCTCAGCCCAAGCCAACACGGCTGGCTACACCGCATTAGGCGGCAGCTTCTTCAACGGCTTCTTACAAGGTTACAACACGATGGACGCGCTGGCCGGCTTGGCCTTCGGGGTCACCGTCGTCACCGCCGTCCGCGGGCTTGGCCTGAAGCGGCAAAGCTCGGTTTCTAAAGTCACCGCCAAAGCCGGCGTGTTGGCCACCAGCATGATCGGCTTGGTCTATCTGTTCTTGATCGTCTTAGGGGCCAAGTCCTTGGCTAACTTCAAAGTCTCTGCTGAAGGCGGCACGGCCTTCAACCAAGTGGTTACCTACTACTTCGGTACCGCCGGCCACGCCTTGTTGGCCACCCTATTGACCGTCACCTGCTTGACCACCGCGGTTGGTTTGGTCGCCGCATTCGCTCAAGACTTCCACAAGCATTTCCCCGTTTTGAGCTATGTACAATGGCTCGGCTTGATGAGCTTCGCCAGCTTCTTAACCGCCAACTTCGGCCTGGCGACTATCATCTCCTGGTCCACTCCAATGTTGATGTTCCTCTATCCCTTCGCCATGGTCTTGATCTTATTGAGTGTCACCGGCAAGTGGTTCAATCATGACAAAACGGTTTACGCCTTCACGGTCGCCTTCACGGCGGTGCCTGCCTTCTTCGACATGATCGCCGCCTTTCCACCGGTTGTTTCTCAATCCGCTTTAGGGGTGGCTTTGACCAACTTCGAGCACGGCTTCTTCCCATTTGCGACATTGGGGATGGCTTGGGTCGTTCCCGCAGTGGTCGGCTTGGCCGTCGGGCTAATCGTCTACAAAGTTCGGGCACGCAATACCGCCAACGCCCTCAACTAGTCTGAGTTTTCCCCTCCCAAAAGCAACTCTAGACCAGCCAAAAAATCCCAGTCCCTGCGCGCAAAATCACGTCGGGACTGGGATTATTTTTATCCACTAGACCTTGGCTAGCTTCAGTGCCAGCATCGTGGCCAGGTTGATCGTGTGCCGGAACGCTTCGGGATGGACGCGCGCAAACCGGGCAACCAGCCGGTCTGAAGGCGCGTTGAAATACCGGCGCTTAGGCGCTTTGGCCGTTGCAGCTTGATAGAAAACCTGCGCCAGATCCGCAGACGTCGCGCTGGACATGCCGACGAAGCGATCGAACAGCCCAACAAAGCCAGTCGTCAGGCGCTGATACGCCGACTCGGCGGGAAGATTCTCGCGCGCGTGTTGCATCGCGATGGTCTCCCAATTCGACGCGGTGCCGCCAGGCTCAACCACGATCGAGCGCAGGCCGAACTGGCGGATCTCCGAATCCAGGGTGTCCGACCAGACGTTCAGCGCGTGCTTAGACACATAGTACCACCCGCCGAGCGGTGAATACATGTCGCCACCGATGCTGGAGTTGTTGATGACGCGGCCGTAGCCTTGGCGCCGCATCAGCGGCAACACCAGCTGGGTCAGGTCCGCCGCGCCGAGTAGGTTGGTTTCCAACTGCTGGCGCGCCTTAGCCAACGGCACCTCCTCCAGCGGCCCGAACTCACCATACCCCGCATTGTTCAACAAAACATCGAGCCGCGTCTGCCGCGTCATCGTCGCCGCGACGAAGCGCGCGTTGCTGGCGTGGTCGGTCACATCCAAGTGGTAAGGATGGATGTTATTGCCTTTGGGGATCAGATTTTCCCGGCGCGCGCCGGCGAACACCTGCCAGCCGCAGGTCGAAAACAGTTGCGTAGCCGCCTTACCCATGCCGCTCGACGCGCCTGTGATGAGAAGCGTCTTTTGCATCACTTCGTCCTCCCTCAATCCAGCGTCTTCAGCTTGCCGCGGAAGTCGGCGATGGTCGAATAGCCTTTCAACAGCATGATATCGTTGAGCTCCTTGGCGATCCGGTCAAAAATGGCCGGACCTTCATAGCCGAATTGCGTGCCGATCTGGAGCATCGAGGCGCCACACAAGATGTGCTCGAACGCGTCGCGCCCGTTGATGATCCCGCCGACTCCGATGACCGCGATCTCCGGTTTCAACCGCTGGGACAGCGCCCGCACGTTGGCCAAGGCGGTTGGCTTCACGCTGGCGCCGCCGATGCCGCCGAAGCCACCTTTTGGTCGAATCGCGACGGTTTCGGTGTCAAAATTCACCAGCAGCCCATTGCCGACACTGTTGATAGTGGTGACAAACCGCAGTGGATATTGGTTCAAGACCGCGGCAATCTGATCGAAGTGCGCCAGGTCGAAGTACGGCGGCAACTTCACCCCCAGAGGCTTCTGGTAAAACGCGAAAACCGCGTCTAGAGTGCGCTTGGTCTGGTCAAAGTCATACGCGGTCTGCGGATGTCCTGGGACATTCGGGCACGACAGGTTCAGCTCTACGAAGCCTTGGTAAGCCGAGTCGTTGATCTGGTGTAGCATCGTGAGATTATCTTCCAAGCTGGTGCCGGCAACAGACAAGAAGTTGGTCGTACCTGGGCGCTGCTGTTCGTCTTCGAGCACATAATCCAGATAATAATCCAAGCCGTTGTTCGGTAGCCCCATCGAGTTGAAACTCCCATGAGGCATCGTCGTCATCCGCGGCTCCGGGTTGCCTTGACGCGCTTGTGGGGTCGCGCTTTTGGTCACATACGCGCCAGCGTTCGAATTCACCAATGCGTCGAGATCGCGCTTGGATTGGCAGCGGATCCCGGCGGCATTCATCAGGCAAGTATCAAAGTGGCGTCCGGCAATGGTGGTGGCAAGTGTCAACATTTGATTCATTCTCCTTTTTCGACTGCGCATCTGACTCTACACTGCTTGTTATGATACCGCGTATCCGCGCCAACGTCACCGAAAATTTTGCGGATACCAAAAAAGGAGGCGTGACAACCGTCACACCTCCCGTGGCAATTACTTGCCGCCGTTCTTCTTGATAATGTCTTCTTGGATGGACTTCGGCGTTGGTTCGTAGTGGTCGAAGGTCATCGTGAAGGTCCCACGGCCTTGGGTCGCGGAACGCAAGGTCGTCGCATAACCGAACATCTCGGCCAGCGGTACCATCGAGTTGATGACTTGGGCGTTACCGCGTGCTTCCATGCCTTCGACACGGCCGCGACGAGCGGTGATCTGGCCCATAACATCGCCAAGATAGTCTTCTGGAACAACGACTTCAACGTGCATGATCGGTTCGAGAATCACGGCACCAGCCTTGCTGGCAGCGTTCTTCAACGCCATCGAAGCCGCAACCTTGAAGGCCGCTTCAGAAGAATCGACTTCATGGTAAGAACCATCATAGAGCTTAGCCTTAACGTCGATCAATGGGTAGCCGGCGAGGACACCGTTAGCCATGGATTCTTTCAAGCCTTGTTCAACTGAAGGGATGTATTCACGAGGAACCACACCACCGACGAT
>CAKQZO010000007.1 GCA_934293835.1 uncultured Lacticaseibacillus sp.
TATTAGTGTCTTTCATGGTGCAAATTATAGCATATTTACGGATACTATGTGCAAAGTGTCTACGGCACAAAACAAGGCAAGGGATCACGTCCTTAAAAGAACGTGTTTCCTTGCCCCAATTCAAAAAGACGACCATCGCTGATCGTCTTTGTCACCATCACGTTAATAAGGATTGTCTCGCAAGCGTAGCGGCTGATAATCGCCGTATTCGACCTGAATCGTGACATGGGCAATATCATAATGCATCCGCAACTTCTCGCCGAGTTTCTCAAGAAACCAATCGTTGTCTTTGCTCGTACTGCGCAACACGTGCACCGTTAACGCCACATCGGTCGTACTCAACGCCCAGATGTGCAGATCGTGACACGAGACCACCGTATCGAAGCTCTCGATGCACGTCGTCACCGCCGCATAATCGACTGCCTTAGGCACCGCGGCCATCGCTAAGTTGACCGCATCCTTGAGCAGTCCCCAGGTCCCTGCCACCACCACGAGCGCGACGAGGATCGATACCGCCGGGTCCAGCCAGTCCCAACCAGTCAGCAGGTAAAATCCGCCTGCCAAAACGACGCCAAGCGATACCCCTGCGTCCGCCGCCATGTGCATGAACGCGCCGCGAATGTTCAGATCATGGTCTTTCCCGTGATGAAACAGCATCGCGGTCGCCCCATTCACGAGGATGCCGATGCCTGCAACCAACATCACCATCCCGCCTTGAATCGGCTCGGGATGCGCGAAGCGATTGACCGCTTCGACGATGATTGCGCCCATCGCTACCAGTAAGAACACCGCGTTGATCAACGCCGCCAGAATCGACGAACTCTTATAGCCGTATGTCCGCTGCTTTGTCGGCTGGCGGCAAGATAGCCACGCGGCCAGCCACGAAATCGCCAGCCCTAACACGTCGCTGAGGTTATGTAACGCATCAGCAACCAGTGCCATCGAACCCACAGCCGCACCAAAGCCCACCTCGGCAACAATATAACCCATATTCAACAAGATGCCCCACCGAAAGGCCGCATCAGGTTTTGGATTTGTCATCATAACGCCTCCATTCACTTAATAGCCTCATTCTGGCGTGCCTAAATCGGCTTGTCAATGGCAGGAAGTTAGCGTAATCATTCCGATGAGACCGCAAAGCGTTGGTAGGCCAACGTTTATTTTAATCCGTGCGTGTCGATAATAATTGTAGCTGGGCCTCCAGCCGCGGATTCACCGCGTACAGCCCCAAGCCCAGCCGGCCACGCTTCATCAAGATATTCGCGACATGCAAGATGATTGCCTCCTTTTGCGCCTCGCCTAATCCGGCGCGGTGCCGAAAGGCCTCTTGATCTTCAAAGCGCTCAGGCAAGACGACAAGCCGTTGGGCCTCCGGATCATAATCGAGACTGGGGCCGAGAATGACCCCAGCATAGTTGAGATCAAAGCCTTGAATCGTGTAGATCGACCCCACCTCGTGCAGGGTCTCCGGGCGACTCGCCCAAGGCCGATCGGTGAAGTTGATCTTGTCCCAAGGCAGATGCAAGTTACCGGCATCGACCCACCAAGTGCGCTCACCGAACACCCGAAACGGAAAGTCTGTCGTCGCGATCATCCGCGCTAACCCCGCACGCCGATCGCGGGCTTGGATCCAATCGTACAAGGGGATACCATCATCAAAAACGCGCAGCTCATACCCTTTAGGATGCGGCAACGGCAACAAACGCCGCTCTTGAACGAAGGTATTTATCCAGGTGCTGACTGCCTCGTCTTGTAGGCGCAGCTGCTGGTCAAGCGTCGCCTCTTCAACGACATGACCGGCGAGCGTCTGCCGTAAGCGAGTCGCATCCCAGTGACTCTTCAGCTTAACGACTTGGGCAAAATCTTCGACCACGACGACGACATGCGCCAGCGCAAGCAAATCGGCGAGCTGATTGTGCCCACGATAGGCGTTGAACGGGTCCGGCTGACTCAACAGCAGATGGGCCTCGTCAACAAACACCGCCACCGCCCGCATCTCCTGCCGCTGCATGCGGTTGATGAACGGGGTGGGCTTCTCAAAATCTTTCTTATACAATCCCGGAGTCTGCCCGGCGATTTCCTTGTAGACCTTCAGCATCTCATTATGATTGACCAACAGATGCATCCCCGGCTCCCGCACCGCGGTGAATACCGCGTTAAGCACAACACTTTTGCCCGAACCCGCATCACCGTGCAAGACAAACACCGCCGCCTGCTTATCATCCCGATGCACGGCGATGAAGTGCTTGATGCGAGCAATCAGCGCCTGTTGGGGGACCGTTAGTTGCGCTTGTTGACTCAATAAAAAGGTTGCTTCACTTAGTGCCAAGATGTTCTCCTTCTTCAACCAAAAACACCTCCGTACCACGATTCAAGTAACGAATCGCGACGTGGAGGTGCTCAAGTTACCCGAGCGGCCTGACCAGATAAACTTCTGGGCAGAAGCCCTTCATCGAATTGTAGACACGCATCGCCCGGCTGTGCTTCTCACACAGTGCAAACACCGTCGGCCCCGAGCCAGACATCTGCGCGATCTGCGCACCATATTTCATGAAGCGCGTCGTCAACGCCGTGATGTCCGGATAGCGGCTGGCCGTCAGCTTCTCCAGTGAGTTCGCCATTCCCGATGTCATCTCGGCGAAATCATGCTTAGCGATTCCCGCCAGGACCCGATCGGTGTCCGGGCGCGGCAGCGGCTGGGAATAATCCAACGCGTTCAAGATGCTCGGCGTCGACACTGACGCCCGGGGCTTGGCCAGCACGACCCAAAAATTCGGCAACGCGCCTAGCGGCTGGACGATCTCGCCACGCCCCGTAACCAGCGCCGTGGTTGAATAAACACAGTAAGGCACATCCGAGTCGATCTGCAACCCGATCGTCGCCAGCTGCTCGAGCGAATACCCCAGCTGCCACAGATCATTCAGGCCGCGCAACACCGCCGCGGCATCAGACGACCCACCACCCAAGCCGGCAGATACTGGAATATGTTTTTCAATGTGAATGCGTGCCCCCAGGTGGGTGTCCGCCGCACGCTGCAACACGATCGCCGCTTTATAAGCAAGATTACGCGGATCCTCCGGCAGAAACCCGCTATCCGTGGTTACACGGATCGTCTTGTTCGGCTGGATATGCACATAATCGGCGAGGTCGACGGAAGTCATCACCATCCGCCATTCATGCTCGCCGTCATGATGACGGTACAGCGCATCTAGACTCAGGTTGATCTTGGCCGGGGCTTTTTGGATTAGTTCCATAATGACCACCAGTCTCGTAAGGGATTTCTTTCTAGTATAACCGTTTTTCGTCGACTTAGCATCTCTTTGCCTGATGCAGCGGTGATTACTCGCACGACGGTACAAAAAAAGCCATGGGCAACAAGCGACATGGCTAATTTTAGGAAACTTGAGCTTCATCATCAAACGTGATTTGAATCGATTTGGTGAGGAGATCCGCGTAACTATATGAAACGCGTTCGAAGGAGTTGCTTTCTTGATCAAGATCGACCACGAAAATGGCAGGATACGTTTCTTTCAACGTCCCCTTACGCCGGGTGACCTTCTTGCGGCCCGCTTGGGCGACGACAGTGAGATTCTCGCCGATTTTACCGTCGAGTTGTTGCTTGATGCTTGCTAAAGTCATTGGCATGCATTTCACCTCTTGTTTAAGAGTATATCACATTTTCGGCAGGTTGGCAATTATACCATTACAAGTCGCATTCCGCAAGGATTAAACACCGACTACATCAACGTTTTTCACCAAAATTTTAGGTTTACAGCCGGCCTTAAAAACCGCTTGCAGTCAATGCATCTGCAAGCCGACCAAAATCTGCCAGCGACAATGCCTCTGCGCGCTTACTTGTATCCACCGCAGCCACCTCACACGCCGCCTGCAAAGCCGGTTTATTCTGCTTACCATAGAGATTCTGCAGGTTGTTCCACAGCGTCTTGCGCCGTGCCGCGAAGGCCCCACGCACGAGTCGATCGAAGCTAGCTTGGCTTTTGACCGTCACGCGAGGCGTCTTGCGCCGGGTTAGCGTCACGATGGCAGAGTCGACGTTAGGCGCCGGGACGAAATTCGTCCGCTTGACCTCGAAGGCGACGGCGACATCCATAAACTGTTGAATGCCGATCGTCAGGCTGCCGTAATCCTTGGAGTTGGGTTCCGCGGTCAGGCGATCCGCCACTTCTTTTTGCATCATCACCGTCAGACTGGCAAACGGGAGCTGTGATTTCATCAGATAGGTCAGAATCGGGGTCGTGATGTAATACGGCAGGTTGGCGACCACCTTCAACTGATGCTTACCATCAAAATGATCGGCGACCAGCTTCGGCAGATCGGCCTTCAGCACATCTTCCAAGACGACCTCGACATTCAGATAGCCATCAAGCGTCTCGGCGAGCACTGGCAACAGCCGGCCGTCGACTTCTAACGCCAACACATGGTGGCTGTTTTCGGCGATGAACTGCGTCAAAGCACCGATCCCGGGGCCGACTTCGATCACGTCATCAGCCTGGCTGAGCTCGGCGGCCGCGACAATATTTTGTAAGATCGTCGGGTTCGTCAGGAAATTCTGGCCCAGACTTTTCTTGAACGTGAACCCGTGTCGCTTCAAGATTGCGGCCGTCCGCGCTGGGTTGGCGATGTGTTCAGGCATGGCGTTCCTCCTCTTCTAACTTGGCAATGGCCGCTTGTAGCTGCTCGGCGGTGATGCCAAACTGTCGCAACCGCTTCTGCAACTGTTTGCCGTTGGTGTAGCCGATGTGTAGCTCATCGCCGAGCCGCGCGCGCCGCTTGGCGGCACTTGGTCCACCGATCAACCCGGCAGCGTACAGCGTCTGCGTGGCAATCTGCGGCTTCGCGTCTGGCGTTTCAACGATCAGATGGGCCAGCGCCTCTTTGAGCGCCGCTGGCGTCGCATGTTCGACCCCCAGACTTTGATGGGCGCGCTCGGGGCGCGCGGCAATGCGCGGCAAGAACGCATGCGTTACCCCAGGTACCGCTTGGGAGATCGTCTTACGAATTTTCTCACCTGGAAAATCAGGATCGGTCAGCACAATCACGCCACGAGTGGCCTGGGCACGAGCAATCAACGCCAGCGTCTCTTGGGAGATCGCCGACCCGCGTGTTTCGATCGTGTCGACCGCACCGAAGGCCTCGGTCAGGCGTTTGGTATCATCACGCCCTTCGACAACGATGATTTGTTTGAATTTACTCATACTTCCTCCAGCCCAAAAATCCGGTGGGCATTCGTCCGGGTGATGGCGGCGATGTGGTCTGCCGTGTCTTCGCGGAACTTGGCAACCGCATCGACGACGTAATGGGTATACCCCGGCTGATTCGGCTTGCCACGAAACGGTACCGGGGTCAGATAAGGCGCATCCGTTTCCACCAGCAGGCGCTCTTCTGGAATCACCTTGACACTTTGATGTTCTTCTGGCGCGTTTTTGAACGACACGATGCCAGAATACGAGACGTACATCCCCAGGTCCAAAAACTTCTTCGCCCACTCAGCATCGCCAGTGAACGAGTGCATGATTCCGCCGAATTCCGCTAGATGGGCATCCTTCAAGATCGCATAAGTGTCTTCGAAGGCATCGCGCGAATGGATCGATACTGGCATGTGTTGTTCACGCGCAATCGCCAACTGGCGGCGAAAAACCCGCCGCTGAATCTCACGCGGGCTGGTGTCCCAATGATAATCCAACCCGATCTCCCCAAGCGCCACCGTCTTCGGTGCCGCCAACTGCGTCATCAACAGCGCCTCGGCTTCTGGCGTGTAATCTTTGCTCGACTCAGGATGCCAGCCGACAATCGCATAGAGGTTGGCAAACTGCTCGGCTAGGCGCATCGCCCCTGCGTTCAGCACCGTATCTGAGCCCACGATTGCCATTTCCACAACCCCCAGAGCCGCGGCTTGCTGGACGTAATCCGCCTCCTTGCCAGCGTATGGGGTATCGTTGAGGTGAGTATGTGAATCAAAAATTTCCATGTTAAACTCCTTTTACTTGTCCCAATCATTATACGCAGACGATGGGGCCGCGGCAAACGTCTGGTACGATTCTCACCGCCAAACAAAAACCCCTTCGTCCCACAATTCACAGAATCGTGAGACGAAGAGGTTTGCCTTGGCTACGCCTGCTTGGCTGCGCCGGCCGGAGCCAGCTCTGCCGCGGAGCTCAAGGATTGATGAATGGCTTCAGCCGCCATGCGGCCTTCGCGAATGCCCCAGATTACCAGGGAAGGGCCACGCTTGGCATCGCCGGCAACATAAACTTGCTCGTTGTCGGTTTTGAAATCGTCATAGACCTTATGGACACCGCAATCGTCGAACACTGTGGCGTCGGCGCCCGTGAAGCCCATCGCCAACAACACCAGATCGGCGTCTTCGGTCACTTCAGTACCGGCAACCGGCTTGAAATGATCGGCTTCGTTGATGGTGATCGCCTGCACGTGCCCGTTATCACCGTGGAATTCAGTGATGGTGTGGGCAAAACGCGTCAGCGGCTTATCAGACAACTCCGCGTATTCGCTTTGGCCGTAGCCGATACGCTGTGTACGCGGCCATTCAGGCCATGGGTTATCGTCTGGACGGGAGCTTGGTGCAGCCGGGACGATCTCCAATTGCAGAATGTCGCGGGCGCCGAGGCGCAAGGACGTGGCGATACAGTCGTTACCCGTATCCCCACCGCCGACGACAACGATCTTCTTGCCGGCCAGCTTAGTGTTGGCCGCAGTGCCTTCTTTTTCAACTGCCTGCGTCGCCTCGGTCAAGAAGTCCAAGGCTTGTTCGATGCCTGCCAGTTCACGGCCAGGCGCGTTGAGTTTCCGCGGCATGCGGGCGCCGATGGCAAGTAATACCCGGGCGTATTGCGCCTGTAATTCGGCACCCGAGATGTCGACACCGACGCGCGTGTTGCACCGGAAGTGGACGCCGACCTTTTCCATGACAGCCACTCGGCGAGCAACATCTTCCTTCGGCAGCTTCATGTTCGGGATCCCGTACATGACCAGTCCACCTGGACGATCAGCGGCTTCAAACACCGTGACATCATAGCCAAGCTGATTCAGACGCCAAGCGGCGGTCAATCCTGCCGGCCCAGAACCGACGATGGCAACCTTGATCCCGTTGCGACTCACTGGCCGGCCAGACTCTTCGACCCAGCCATATTTGAAGGCCTGATCGATGATGAAGCGTTCGTTGTTACGAATCGTGATCCCTTTGTTATGCAACGCCTCGTTACACGAAACCTCACAGGGTGCCGGGCAAACGTGCCCAGTGAAGTCTGGCAACGGATTCGTCAACGTCAAGCGCTGAAACGCCCGCTTGTCTTCGTTGCGACCGATAAAATCTTGCCACTCAGGAATCAGATTGTCGTTTGGACACCCTGATACGGCCTTACCACCAGCATAGGCGTAGCCGACATGACAATGCGGCACGCCGCAGTTCATACACCGCAAGGCCTGCTCCCGCCGCTCTTTATCAGACAACGGGATTTCCATTTCTTCAAAATCCAAGACTCGGGTCTTGGGATCGCGCCAAGGATTATCCTTGCGCGTATACTTCATAAATCCGAAGGGATCTGACATGTTAAAAATCCTCCTTAGTACGCGCTAAACCCGTACCGCACTGTTCACTGTCAAGCATGGGGTCTCATCAAGCGGCGCAATGCAGGTGCATCTTGCGACGCCATCACACTTGAGGCATAGACCACCCCAAGCACGATGGTTAGGCTATCTGACCCGCAAAATACGCGCCACTTTGCTCTGGTTACTTCACCGTTGGTTGGGGACCCATCACTTGATCGAAAGCCGCTTGTTCGAGGTCCTTATCGGCGACGCCTTGGGCCTTGAGGTCTGCCATCAAATCATTCATGCGGTGGAATTCCTTCGGGTAAACTTTGACGAAGTCCTTTTGGGCTTGGTCCCAGCTGGCTAACAGCTCAAGCGCCTTGGCACTGTTCGTGTAACGGGCGTGGCGCACCAACAAGTCGTGTAAGATCTCGTCACCGGCGGTTTCACCGATCTTGAAGAACTCGATCATTTCCTTGTTGGCGTTGGCTTCAAGCTTGTGGTCCGGATCGTAGACATAAGCGACCCCACCGGACATCCCGGCACCGAAGTTACGACCTGTCGAGCCCAAAATGACTGCCGTCCCACCGGTCATGTATTCACAACCGTGATCACCGATGCCTTCGACAACCACGTTGGCCCCGGAGTTACGAACGGCAAACCGTTCGCCGGCACGACCGTTGAAGTAAGCTTCACCACTCGTCGCCCCGAAGCAGGCCACGTTACCGACGATTGGCGCGTTGGCATACAATTGTGCAGCCTGTTGTGGCGCCTGTACGATCAAGCGGCCACCAGACAGCGACTTGCCCACATAATCGTTGGCTTCACCGATCAGCCGTAAGGTCAGCCCTTCAGCCGCAAAAGCACCGAAGGATTGGCCAGCGACCCCAGTATACTCATAGGTCAAGCGATCATCAGGAAGATGGTTGTCAGAAAAACGTTTTGCCAACCACCCAGAGATCCGCGCCCCAGCAGAACGCTGGACGTTGTCGATCGGTCGCTTGATGACCGTTTGCTCATCAGATTGTGCGGCCGCTTGGGCAAACGCGTTGAGTTCTGGGCGTTCATCTGCCGGTTTGAACGGATCGGAGACCTTACGCTCGATGCCGTAAGTCTTCGCCAGCATCCGCGAGAAGTCTAGTGTCTTCGCCTTACCCGTTGCAGTGAAGCGTGGTACCAAGTGCTCAACATGGCCAACCATTTCATCAACCGTGCGATAACCTAGCTTGGCCATCTCCTCACGCAGGTCTTCAGCGATGAATTCCATACAGTTGATCACGTTTTCAGGCGTCCCGATGAAGAACTTACGCAAGGCAGGATTCTGTGTCGCGATCCCAGTCGGGCAAGTGTTCAACGAGCAGACGCGCATCATGATACAACCAACGGAAACTAAGACAAGCGACGCAAAGGAGAATTCTTCGGCGCCGAGCATGATTGCCACCGCCACGTCGCGGCCATCCATCAATTTACCATCGGTTTCAAGCACCGCCCGCTGACGCAGTCGGTTCATCGCCAAGGTCTGATGTGCTTCAGATAAACCCATCTCCCACGGCAGCCCGGCATCACGCACGGAATTCCGCGGCGCTGCCCCAGTACCACCGTCATACCCGGAGATGACGACCTTGTCTGCACCGGCTTTAACCACCCCTGCCGCGATCGTGCCGACCCCAGTAGAAGAAACGAGCTTGACCGTGACGGCCGCATCTGGATTGACTTGCTTCAAATCATAGATGAGTTGCTTCAAATCTTCGATCGAGTAAATATCATGATGAGGCGGAGGCGAGATCAACCGCACACCAGGAACAGAACCGCGAACCTCAGCGACCCATGGGAAGTTCTTAGTGCCAGGAAGTTGGCCCCCTTCACCAGGCTTCGCCCCTTGTGCGACTTTGATCTGAATCTCTTCGGCATGCATGAGGTATTCGGTGTTGACCCCGAACCGCGCAGACGCGACCTGCTTGATCTTGGAGTTCACATCACGCTTTTGGCCTTGGGTCTTGAACCGCCAGCGCGGCTCGCCACCTTCACCACAGTTGGACTTGGCTCCGAGGCGATTCATCGCTTCAGCAATCGTGGTGTGCGCCTCTTCTGAAATCGAGCCGTAAGACATCGCGCCGGACTTGAAACGCCGGACGATGGCCGAAACAGGTTCAACTTCTGACAGTGGCACCGCTGCACGTTCAGAGTGGATATGCCACTGCGAGCGCAACGTTGTCGGGTCAGCGAGCTCTTCTTCGTGCATTTCCTTGGCGTAGTCTTTATACAGCTTGTAGTCGCCAAGTCGCACCGCCCGCTGAAACTTGTAGATTGTCTTCGGGTTGTAGAGATGGTGCTCGCCCACGGCCCGATATTTGAACGAACCACCGCTCGGCAGGTCTTCTTTGGCTTTGGCACCGAACGCCCGCTCGTAGCGCGCCATGTATTCGGCTTCGATCTGATCGAGCCCGATCCCACCGAGGCGACTTTGGGTGCCGGTGAAGTATTCATCGACGACGGCTGTCGACAACCCGATTGCTTCAAAAAGCTGGGCGCCTTGGTAGCCTGTAATCGTAGAAATCCCCATCCGGCTCATCACCTTGACGATCCCTTTTTCGGCCGCATGGCGATAAGTTTCGAGTTTATCGCCCATGTTATACGCCTTCAAGGTCGCATAGACCCCGTATGGATGGATGGCGCTAGCACCGTAGCCCATCAAGGCGGCATAGTGGTGGACCTCACAGGCCTCGCCAGTGTCGACCAGGATTGAGGCCTTGCCACGCTTACCTTTGCGCACTAAGTAATTGTTCAAGCCGGATACTGCCAAAAGGACTGGCATCACCAACTTGGACTTGCCTGCGTCACGATCGGTCAAGATCAACAAGTTTTTGCCGCCATCGATCGCGGTTTCAGCTGCCCGGAACAAGTCGTCTAGCGCCTGTTGCAGCCGGTGTTGGCGATCAGATTTGGCATAGCAGATTGACAATTCCTGTGTGTGGAATCCATCTTGATCGAGCCGCCGCAACTTCTCGAATTCAGAGGTCGTCAGCATCGGCGAGGTGAGTTTCACCTTGCGCGCATTGACCGGATCGTCTGCAGCTACATTCGCATCTGGGCCGATGAAGACCTCGGTCCCGATCACCAATTGCTCACGAATCGCATCGATTGGTGGGTTGGTAACCTGGGCGAATTGTTGCTTGAAATACGTAAATAAGCTCTGCGGCTTGGCGGACAATACAGCCAACGGCGAATCGAAGCCCATCGAGATGATCGGTTCCTCACCCTTAGTCGCCATCGGGATGATCGCGTCTTGGATGATGTCTTCAGTGTAGCCATGGCGCCGCCACAACGTCTGCAGGCTTTCCGGCGTTAAGGCCTCTTGCACATCAGCTTCCGGCACCCGATCCAAGTTCAACTGATTGTCGGCAAGCCACTGCTGATACGGATGCGCGGTCGCATACTTATCCTTGATGTCCTGGGTGTGATAGATCTTGCCTTCTGAAGTATCGACCAACACCATCTCGGCTGGGCCAAGGATGCCTTTTTCAATCAAGTCTTCAGGGGCGACATCATAGACACCGGACTCAGAGGCGACGACCATGATGTTATCTTTGGTAACCAAATAGCGCGACGGCCGCAAGCCATTACGGTCAAGCGCGGCCCCAACTTGTACGCCATCGGTGAAGCAGATGGCGGCAGGGCCGTCCCAAGGCGCCATGAAGCTAGCGTTGTACTCGTCGAACGCCCGTTGCTGCTTGGAGATGCCGGTACCTTCGCCCCAAGCTTCTGGCATCATCATCAACAAGGCCTGAGGAATATCACGACCATGATGGTAGAGATATTCCATGCAGTTCTCGAGTTTGGCAGAGTCGGAGTCGTCTTCGTTATATACCGGGATGTTGTTAGACGCCATCCAGTTTTCGGCGCCTTTCAACGTGTTGATTTCCCCGTTATGTGCTAAGAAACGGAACGGTTGGGCCCGATCCCAGCTTGGAAACGTGTTAGTTGAAAAGCGTGAGTGAGTCAAACAAATCGATGACTGCATCGTCTCGTCATGCAAATCTGGATAGAATTGGCCAACTTGATAAGCGTGCAACATCCCCTTGTAGCCGATCGTCCGGCTGGAGAAGGTCACGATCGTAAAGTCAGTCGCCATGAATTGGCCTTCGAGCTGGCGCCGTAATTTGAACAGCGCATCTTCGAACGGCCGGCCTGCAGCCACCGCATCCGGGCGCTCGACGATCAGCTGCATGAAGCTCGGCATCACCCGTTGGGCAGTCGGGCCACACGCTTCATATAAGTATGGCACAGCGCGCCATGCCAAGACACGGAAGCCATGATTCTCTACTTCTGCCGTCACGGCTTTTTGCGTCGCGTCTTTGCCTTCTTCATCTTGGGGCAAGAAGAAGTTGCCGACTGCATAGTTGCCAAACTTCGGTAAGTCGAAGTCTTGTTCTGCCGCGTAGTTGCGGAAGAAGCTATCCGGCATCGCCATCAAGATCCCAGCACCATCGCCGGTATCCGGTTCTGCGCCAGTACCGCCGCGATGATTCATCCGCGCTAACATCACCAACGCACGCTCAACTAAGGCATGCGAGGCGTGACCGTCGATCTGGGTAATGAACCCCATCCCGCAGGCGGCATGTTCGAATTCTGGGTCATACATCGTTTCCTGATTGTGCCGCATTCCGTTCACCTCTAACATTATTTAAAAACAAGTGAGTTTAGAATTTAGTTTACTCATCAAATTCTTATAATGCAAGTTCTCATTGATGAAAACTCCTCCGATTAGAGTGAAATACACAATAATTCCGATATTAATTGACTAACTCATGCCGTTAACTGTGTGATATGTGTCATTTTATCTTTCATCATCAACAATTCGTGTCAGCTTTTGTGCCATCAATTGAGATCGTCGTTCCGGATTCTTGGACAGGTAATCGCCAATGTTTCTGAAAACGATTTCTGCCATTGAACAAAGCTCACACCAAAATTTTGTCTATCTATTGTCACTCTGCCACAATTCAAAATAATTGAACAACCAAAAAACTCCCTGCCAACCCGAGTTTAGGGTTACAGGGAGCCAAATGTCGCTTATGGCTAACCGATCAGACTACCATTTTCGATTTCGGCTGGCACGATCACAAGCTCGATCTTGCCTTGGCTGTCTTCAGAAGATAGCAACATCCCTTCAGACATCTCACCACGCAGCTTCCGTGGCTTCAAGTTGACGACTGCCATGACCTTCTTGCCTTTGAGTTCCTCAAAGTGCGGATAGTACTTCGCAATCCCGCTGAGGATCTGGCGCGTCCCTTCATCACCAGCGTCCAAGGTGAACTTCAACAGCTTGTCTGCCCCCTCGACCTTCTCAACGTTGAGAATCTCGGCGACGCGGATCTCAGACTTGTCGAAGGCCTCGAAGTTGATCTCGGGCTTACGATCTTCGTCTTTGACCGTTGGCTTCGTCTTCGGTGGGGTCATCTGATCCTTGATCCAAGCCACTTCGGCCTCTGCATCTAGGCGAGGGAAGATTGGGGTCCCTTTGGCAACCACTTGGGCTCCAGCAGGCAAATGTCCCCAGGCCAGCGTCTCTTGGCCTTCGTCTTGATCGTCGAACCCAAGTTGACCGAAGATTTGCTTTGGCGCGTGGGTCATCACAGGTTGAATCAAGAGGGCGACCAGGCGCAGACTTTCGGCCAGATGCGCCATGACGGAAGCGAGGGCCGGCTTTTGGCTGTCGTCTTTGGCCAGCTTCCAAGGCTCGGTTTCGTCAATGTACTTGTTCGCCCGGGCGACAAGCTTCCAGGCAGCATCCATCGCGTCGGAGAACTGCATGGCATCCATATGTTGACCATATTCCGCGATCACAGAAGCGGCTGTGGCTTCTAAATCAGCATCAAAAGGTGTCTGGCCCGATGCCAACTGGGGCAGGGTCCCACCGACATACTTGTTGATCATCGCAATTGTCCGGTTCAACAAGTTGCCGAGATCATTGGCCAAGTCGAAGTTGATGCGATCGATGAAGTCTTCTGGGGTGAAGATCCCATCGTTACCAAACGGAATGGCGCGCATCAGGTAATAGCGCAAGGCGTCGAGCCCGTAGCGTTCGACCAGCATCTCAGGATAGATGGCGTTGCCTTTGGACTTAGACATCTTGCCGTCTTTCATGACTAACCAGCCGTGGCCATAAATCTTCTTCGGAATCGGCAAGCCTAACGCCATCAACATGATTGGCCAGTAGATCGTGTGGAAACGCACGATTTCTTTGCCGATCAACTGGACGTTAGCCGGCCAGTACTTGTCGAACAAGTCGTGGTTGTCGGAGCCATAACCTAGCGCGGTGATGTAGTTCAACAGCGCATCGACCCACACGTAAACCACGTGCTTCGGATTCTCCGGCACCGGCACGCCCCAGTTGAAGCTTGTCCGTGACATCGCCAAGTCTTCCAACCCAGGCTTGATGAAGTTATTGATCATTTCCTTCTTGCGGGTCTCGGGTTGGATGAAATCTGGATGCGCGTCATAATAAGCCAACAGGCGGTCGGCATATTTGCTCATCCGGAAGAAATAACTCTCTTCCTTAACCAGCTGCACTTCATGACCAGAAGGCGCCTTACCACCGATCACTTTGCCGTCTTGATCGCGGTAGACTTCCGCCAGTTGTGGCTCGGTGAAGTATTCTTCGTCTTCCACCGAGTACCAGCCGGTGTATTCGCCTAAATAAACATCGCCTTGCTTGATCAGCCGCTCAACGATCGCCTGAACCGCGTGGACGTGTTCTTCGTCGGTCGTGCGGATGAACTTGTCGTTGGTAATTTCGAGCATCTTCCACAGTGACTTGATCTGCGCGACCATGCCGTCGACATACGCCTGCGGGGTGATGCCCAAGGCGTCAGCTTTTTGTTCGATCTTCAAGCCGTGCTCATCGGTTCCGGTCAGGAAGAAGACGTCGTAACCCGTCAGGCGCTTGTAGCGCGCGATCACGTCGGCTGCGATCGTCGAGTATGCGTTACCGATGTGAAGCTTACCGCTCGGATAATAGATCGGGGTAGTCACGTAGAACGTTGGTTTTGCCATGAATATTGTGCCTCCTGCAACAATCTCAGTATTGCACTTGCAAACAAGTGTCTAGATGCCTTTTAGTATAGCATAGGTAGCGAAACGAATGAGAAAGTTTGCCAAATCCGTCTAAAATTACACCTCACCCCTACTGCGCTTCAAAATAAATCCATCTGTCGCGGCGCGAGGTGCGGATAGTTGAAATTCGCCTTGGCGATGAACTGTTGCGCGTTAGTGGCCGCGTCACCGCCACCATTATTATTGAAGATCACGGCAACATCGCGACTATGCAGGCCCCGCGCAACAGTCGCCAAGTCCTCAAGCTCACCCGGCTGATAACGATAGTTCGTCCGCCGCGAACGCCAGCCCGGGCCGCTGCTATCTTGCCAGCCTGCATAGTTGCGCCCGTGCAGGCGCATGATCGTTAAATCATCATTAGTCGCCACCGGCACCAACGGGACACTGCCGCTTGGCGTCTGCGGCTCATCGACGACAACATGGATCATGTGCAATTCACGTAACAGCGCCAACGTTGACTCGCGATATTGAGGCAAATACCAGCTGTCGTGGCGAAACTCGACGGCCACCGGCAATTCCGGATAGCGCGCTCGTACGCGCCGTAAATAGCGCACATTGGTCGGGGTCACTGCGCAAAACGGCGGGAGCTGAAACAAGATCGCCGCCAGCTGATGGGTGCCCACCAGCGGCGCCAACACGGCCGCCAGCGTCGTGAACTGGCCTGGCACATCAACATCATCTGCGCGGTCGTGTAAGGTCATGAACGCCGTTGCCTTGACGATGAAGCGCATCTGTGGTGGGACTTGTTGTTGCCACCGCAACACGGTTTCAGGCTTGGGAATCCCGTAATAAGTCGTATCCAGCTCGATGAGGGGGAAATATTGTGCTAAGTCGCCCAGTGTACTGGTCTTGCCATTGGCGGCCAGGGTCGGATGCTCGGCCACCGCGGTCACCCCCACCTCAATCATGAACAGACACCAGGTCGATGAACTGCTCACCAGCAAAATGTGAGGCGTATTCGCCAGGCTTTGCGGCCATAAAAAGCGGCAACATCGCCGCCAAGTCCGGCACCAACCCTAAATTATGCGGGTTTGTCAACCAATCCGCAGACATCGCGGCCAACAAACCTTCGCGCGTCGCCTGTGGTAACGGCGCGCGAAGTACCCCTTCACCACTGAAGAGATACAAGTCGCCGCGCAGTTGTCCATCGACATACCAATGCACTAAGCCGCAAGCTTGCACCTGATCGAGGCGCACACCACTCTCTTCGCGCACCTCACGCATCGCGCCTGCGGCCGGGGTCTCCTCTGGTTCGACCTTCCCGCCGAGACCGTTCCACAACCCAATATACGGCGGTTTGAGGCGATTAATGACCAAATAACCCGCCGGCGTGTGCACCAGAACCACCGTGTATGCTTTTACCATCGCAGTCTTCCTCCATTCATTGCTTCGAGTGTAACATACACTTTTGGGCAAATTGGGCAAAAAATCGGGCATTTTTTGTGCAACATTCCCCATGTACATTTAAGCGCTTACAAGTATACTAAGACTTGTCAATAAGGATAGGAGTGAACAAAATGGTTCAAATCGACCTCGATCATATCTATAAGAAGTACCCCCATGCCGATCACGATTCCGTGATGGACTTCAATCTGCACGTTAAGGACAAAGAATTCATCGTCTTCGTCGGCCCTTCCGGCTGTGGGAAATCGACGACGCTGCGCATGATTGCCGGACTCGAAGATATCACCAAAGGCGAACTGAAAATCGGCGATAAGGTCATGAACGACGTGGCTCCGAAAGACCGCGACATCGCGATGGTGTTCCAGAACTACGCCTTGTATCCTCACATGACCGTATTTGACAACATGGCATTCGGCCTGAAGCTGCGCAAATACGCCAAAGATGACATCAAAAAGCGGGTCGATGAAGCTGCCGAGATCCTGGGCTTGACCGAATTCTTATCCCGCAAGCCAGCCGATTTGTCTGGCGGGCAGCGCCAGCGGGTCGCCTTGGGACGGGCGATCGTTCGTGACGCGCCAATCTTCTTGATGGACGAACCGCTGTCCAACTTGGACGCGAAGTTGCGGGTGTCCATGCGTGCCGAAATCGCCAAGCTACACCGGCGCCTGAACACCACCACCATCTACGTGACCCATGACCAAACCGAAGCGATGACGATGGCCGATCGCGTGGTCGTCATGTCTGTCGGCAAGGTTCAGCAGATCGGCACGCCTGCCGAAGTTTATGACAACCCGCGCAACCAGTTCGTCGCCGGGTTCATGGGTAGCCCAGCCATGAACTTCATGGCTGTGCACTACAAAGACGGCCGAATCAACGATGGCAAAGGCCTAGACATCGCCATCCCCGAAGGCCGTGCCAACATTCTCAACGACCGCGGCTACAACGATAAAGATGTCACCCTCGGGATTCGTCCAGAAGACATCCACACCGAACAAGCCTTCCTCGAAACCTGGCCAGATCAAACCGTCGATTCAGTCGTCACGGTTTCCGAATTGATGGGGGCGACCTCACAGCTGTACGCCACGGTTGACGGCACCGACTTCGTTGCCACCGTCGACGCGCGTGACTTCCACAATCCCGGCGAAAAGGTCAAGATGGGCTTCGATGTCAATAAAGCCCACTTCTTCGACAAGGAGACGACCGATGCCATCGTGACTCAAGAAGCCGAAGCCGCGATGACCGAGGAACAGTCTCTGGCCTGATCGCTTGCTTGCCGAATGATGCCGCATCCGGCAAGTGTTTTCCATCATACCCCTTGGCGCCGTCTCTGCCCAGACGGCGCTTTTTGGCGTGGTCAACCCAAAACGTCGTGACGTGCTCAGACTGGCTAAGCATGCCACGACGTTCTTGAATACCATTTAACCCTTGGTGTTCAGGTGTCGCTCGATGCGGCGTTCCGGAATCACCCACAATAACAGCGCCAAGGTATCGGCAATGATGGTCAGCGGCGCCCATAGCAGGCCCAGCCCCAGTGCCACCACATTCACCCCGATCGTGATCAAGGGCTTATAATACTTGCGCCCTAGCAGACTAGTCACGGCATTGGAATTGGTGTTCACGCGCATGAGACACTGCACCAAAACATAATAGGCGGTATCCGCTAGCAGGATCACGAACCCGTAAAAAAGCTCAGGCGCCTGCGCGCCGACATGGTGTTCCCCCACCCAGGCTGTGGCGAAGGGTAGCAGCGAAGCCGTGAACAAGAAGGCGATGTTGCTCCACAACACGGCCCCATCGATCTTCTTGACGATCTGAAAAAGGTGATGGTGGTTGTTCCAATACACGGCCAGCATCAAGAAACTGACAAAATAGATCATGAATTCGAACCGTAACGCCCACAGATCGGCAAAGCCACCGCCTTTGGGAGGCTGTAGCTCTAAGACCATGATCGTGATGATGATAGCGATCACGCCGTCGGTGAACGCCTCGATACGATTTTTTGACATCTCAATTACCTCCGGGTTCCCAGAACGTTCCCCCAATTCTAGTGCGCTAAGGTTGCAAAAACTTGCTGAGCATCGGCGACCAGCATGTGCGCCTCATCAGGCAGTTCCAGCGCCTCACGATTCACCGCCACCAGCGTCGCGTCCGGCTGAGCATACTGCAACAACCCCGCAAACGGATAAACGACCAAGCTCGTGCCCACAACTACGATTAAATCGGCAGCGGCGATCGCCGTGACGGCCGCAGTGACCACCCTAGGCGCGATCGGCTCGCCATACAGCACAATGTCCGGGCGAATCACGCCACCATCGGCCGCATGCATATCGGAGGTACGGTATTGGTCGAAAGTAAATGTCTGCCCACATTTTTGACAATACAAGCGATACAAGTTGCCGTGAAACTCGACGACATGCTTGGCGCCGGCTTGGCGATCGAGGCCGTCGACGTTTTGGGTGACGATCCAGCCCTTCGCGTTCGTTATCGCGGCCATGGTAGTGTGTATCACGTTCGGCTTCGCCTCAGGATGATACATGTTTGCCAAGACCCACCGGTGAAAATCCTCATGATGCTGAGCCAAATGAGCGGTCGCCAACATATGTTCCGGACGCTCATCGGCGCCGGCATACAAGCCGCCTTTGCTGCGATAATCCGGAATGCCAGACGCGGTGGACACACCGGCCCCAGTGAGAAAGACGACCTTGTGCGCCTGCTCAAGCGCACGACGTAAATCAAACATCGCTGTCCCTCCTTGGCCTAGCGCACGGTGTAGTCGAGGTGATAGGCCTCAAGCAATTCCCCGACCGGTTGTTGGTAGAGACTCTGGAAGGCGGCCGGCGAGGTGTCTTTCAGCGGCAGGACAAAGGCGTTTTGACCGTCACCCTTGCCCATGGCAACATAGGCCGGCTGCTTGGTCTCGCGATCACGATACGCCGAATGCTTGAGCTCGAACACCTGGTTCAGACTCAGGCGTAGCTGGCGCGCCGACAACACTGGCGGTAGCGTTGCAAATTCAGCGTTATCCAGCGGCTGAAACCCGGCCGCTTGAATCAAGGCGTTGAAGCGGCCGAACAAATTTACCACCGCGCGGCGATAGGCGAACGGCGAAGCAATCGGCTTCGTCGTCAGGGTCGCATAAAGTGCTGAGGCGATTGCCAACGCCCGCGGGTAGCGCTGCTGCCATTGAGCGTGTTGTTCACGACTCCCACCGTCGGCAAACAGCGTCATGTGATCAAACAGCGACAAGCTGCGATAGATCAGCAGCTGATCGCCTTCAGCAGGCTCTGGGGTCAACACCGATTCAAAGCCGGCGCTCAACTGGGCTTCTTGCGTCGCTCCCAAGAACCCATGCGCGCGTTGCCAACCGGCGATGACGATGTGCAACGCAGCCGCCGACAATGCTGTGGCGGTCGCATAATGCTGCCGATCCAACTCCGGCATGCCGGTCAACAGATGATATTGTAGTTGCGGATAGCCGTTGGCCGCATAATCCATGTGCATCAGCTCATGGCTCAGCGTGTAGGCCACATCGGTCGTATCCGTCACCTGCACCAACAGCTCTCCGTTAGGCTGCAGTCGCTCTTGCGATTGGCTGTGCAATAGTTGGCCGCTGGCCGCACCTGAGATGTCGAGCCGCACCGGCATCGTATACCCTTGCTGGACGTGTTCGAATAAAGCTTGCAACTGTGGATCTTTCAATTCTGTCATCACACTCTCCTTGCGTTAAAACGTGACCAATGTCGGCTGATGGTCTTGATACACCGCCAATTGCGTAATCTGATGTTGATGCAAGAACGTCTTGGCTTGGGCGAATGCCATCTGGAACTTATCAGCATCATGCGCATCGCTCCCCAGGGTAAACAACTGACCGCCGAGCGCCTGATACCAAGGAATCACCAGGTCGTATAACGCGGCATCGTGCCACATATACATCGACTTGGTGTTGAGCTCGAAGGCCATGTGCTTGGCGATGATTTCCGTCAAAATCTCCCGGATCGTCGGCCGCGCCCAGGCGGCCAACTCAGCAGGGGTCACGTCGACGACCCGCAAGCCATACTCAAAGTGCGCCAAGACATCCGCCCCGTCAAAGCGGCGCACCCCTGCCAGCATCCGTGCATAGTAAGCCTGCACCAAGGCCTTTTTATCGACGGTCTTGAAGTGGTCGTCTTGAAAATCATATTCGCCGTTGTGATGGAAGCTCAACAAGACGAGGTCATAGCGATTCGCGTCGAGATACTGATAAATATCGTCGAGTTTCGGTTCATAATAACCGACTTCAATGCCGCGCAAGAACTGGTTGGGATACTTGGCATGCAACGCGTCAAGCTTGGTCACATAAGCGGCATAGTCCGGCTTGTTGTCGCCGCCGTGATCGTCTGGATTGGCCATCTCTAGGTGCTCGGTGGTCACAAACGGCTGCTTCGTTTGTGCGAGATAATCTTCAAACTGGGCGTCAGAATCAAAGGAGAAATAAGTGTGAACATGCTGATCATAATATGGCATTGCATAACCCCCTATGCAGATACTGTGTTACTCTAAGACTACCATTTTATCGGTCACCAGAACACGAAAGTCTCTTCGATATCAATCTTGGCCTCGCAGACAACCTCCAAAAGCCACCATTTTCGCAAGCAGCCGTTTGGTCGCCAAAGCCAAGCTATGTTAATCTGAGGTGAAGACACGCAAATCAAATCTTGAAAGTAGGTGCATCTGATGCAGATCTCCGTTCCTTTAACGCAAGGCTTCTTGGCCGCTCGCTTCGGCAAGTACGCCGAGCCCGCCGATTGCTACAAAGGCTACCCGAAGCGCAGCTTCCCCATCACGATCAGCGCTGCGCCACAAGCGACGGCAAGCTTTGCGGTGTGGCTCATCGATTACGACGCGGTGCCGGTATCTGGCTTTCCTTGGATCCACTGGAACATCGCTAACCTGCCCGGCGACATCACCCAGATTCCAGAAGATGCCAGCCGCACGCACACCTTGACCATGGTTGAAGGCAACAACGCCAATGCCGGGAGTCTGATCCACCAAAGCGATCCGCTGATCAGCCAAGGCTATGTCGGCCCGCAACCGCCTAACGCCGACCACGCCTACACCCTGACCGTTTTTGCCCTCGATACCATGCTTGCGCTTCGCGCCGGTTTCTGGCTGAATGAGGCACGCCACGCCATGGCCGGCCACATCTTAGCCGAAACCAGCATCGACTTATGGTCACGCGCGTGATTTTTCTGGCTATGGTACGGTAGAATCCGTCCAGGCTATGATACCGTTTACATTTTGTGATATACTGAACTCATACATGAAAGACGAGGTGGGCAGTATGGCACGAAATGTGATCTTGTACTTAGCAGAGAGTCTCGACGGTTTCATCGCAGAACCAGATGGCAGCACCGCATGGTTGTCGGCGCTGGGCTCCAGCGCCGCCGATGATGCCTATCAGCGCTTCTACGCTGGCATCGACACCGTGTTGATGGGCCGCAAGACCTATCAGCGGGCACTGCGGCTGGCTGGCAGTTACCCGTATAGCGATAAAGAAAGCTACGTCTTCTCAACGACCTTACACGACACCGACGATCCGACGACCGTCGTTGCCGGCAACGTGCCCGGCTTCGTTCGCCAGCTTAAGGCCAAAAAGGGCAAAGACATCTGGTTAGTCGGCGGCGCCGATATTTTCACCGAACTCCTCCAGGCAGGGTTGATCGATGAGCTGATCATCACGGTTGCGCCAGTCTTGTTAGGTGAAGGCATTTCGCTCGTCGCCAGCGGCGTCAACAACGTCAATCTAGACCTGACCAAAGTCGAGAAGTTAGACCAATTGACCGCCTTGCATTACTCGGTTCAACACTAAGCCATGCAAAAGCACCCCTACGCATCACGTCAACGTGAGCGCAGAGGTGCTTTTTTTAACCGACGTTCAAGATCCACATGAAGCCGATAAAGACGAAGAACAAGGCGTACATGATCGGGCTGACTTGTTTGCCGCGCTTGGCCGCAAGCATCGTGATCGGATACATGATGAAGCCTAGCGCGATTCCGTCGGAGATGCTATAAGTCAACGGCATGCCCAACAAAATCAAGAAACTCGGAATCGCGATCGCCATGTCATCCCACTTGATTTGGCGCAGGGACTGCGCCATCAAGACCCCGACGATGATCAGTGCCGGCGCGGTGACCTGCGTTGTCACAACTGCCAACAACGGTGAGAAAAACAAACCAAACAAGAAGAAGACCCCGGTAGTCACAGCAGTCAACCCAGAACGACCGCCAACCGCGATCCCGGCGCTAGATTCAACATAGGCGCCGACAGGGCTGGTCCCTAACACCGACCCGACCAGCATCGCGGTGGAGTCGGAAGCCAGTGCCTTGCCGACCCGCGGCATTTTGTTATCCTTCATGAAGCCTGCCTGATTGGCCAAGCCCACCAAAGTGCCTGCAGTATCGAAGAAGGTCACCAGCAAGAACGTCAAGACCACCACAACCAGCTGCAGCGAGTTGATATCGCCGATATGCTTCACCGCCACGCCGAATGTCGGGGCAAGTGACGGCGCGGGCGAAATGATTGCGCTCGGCACGTGAATCAAGCCGGTGCCTAATCCCAGCAGGGTCGTCAACACCATCCCGATGAAAATGCCACCGGGCACGCGGCGGACCATCAGCACCGCCGTCACGACTAACCCGAAGATTGTGAGCCACGTCGTCCCCACGCTCAAGTCGCCTAAGCCGACCAAGGTCGACTTGTTAGCGACGATCAGGCCACCATCAGACAGGCCTAAAAAGGCGATGAACAGCCCAATCCCACCAGAGATCGCATACTTCAGGTCGGCGGGAATCGCATCGATGATCATCTCACGCAGCTTGAAGATCGTAATCAAGATGAAGATCAACGAGGCGACGAACACGCCGGCTAAGGCCGTCTGCCAGGGAATCTTCATCCCGATACAAACCGAGTAGGCGAAAAAGGCGTTGATGCCCAATGCCGGCGCCGTCGCGATCGGATACTTCGCGAGCAACCCCATCAACAGACACCCGAGTGCCGACGACAGTGCGGTGGCGGTGAACACCGCCCCTTTGTCCATCCCAGAAGCCCCCAGTACGGATGGATTAACGAACAATATATAGGCCATCGAGATGAACGTGGTGAAGCCCGCCAGAATCTCGCGACGAACCGTCGTGTGGCGCTGTTCAAGCTCAAAATAGGCAAGTAACTTCTTTGTCAAAATATAGCCTCCAAAAAACGAACTTTGTTTCTGAAACAACGGCTATAATCATACAATAATAAAC
>CAKQZO010000008.1 GCA_934293835.1 uncultured Lacticaseibacillus sp.
GGTGATTTCATTTTACAAGGGCTCAGGCTGTGAGTCTTCTTTTTGTCAATTTGTTGCACTTACATTGTAAATCCGTCCTGGCTAATTGAAGAATGATTTTTTTGTAAAATAATTATTTTTAGTAAAAGCATTGACAATGCGATGGCTGGCGATTATCCTTAAATCAACAAGTAAGCGCTTTATTTATGATGAGGTGAGGCAATGACTCGAGGGCCAGTTCTGCTTCTCATCGCGACGCTAACAGCTGGGATTGCGGGTTGTGGGCGGCAGTCAAGCGGCAGTGAACGGGATTTTACTAAAAAAACACAGGCCGGAATCGTCAGGAAGGCCAAGGTCTATCCGTTACGGGCCTATCAGCAGACTAAGGTGCCAACGCACGCATTCGTCAAGCTAAGTGGGCAGATCGTGAAAACCGACTCGGGTAGCAGGCAAGTGGGGCAAGGCGACCGCTTCATCCTGAAGCGCAAGTCGTTACGGGTCCAGGTCTTGAATCAGGCAACGGGTAATTGGCGAGTGGGCGAGCACGTGACCGTGTACGGGGAATATTACGGATTCATCAAGAGCTATGTCGTTAAAGTGGGGGAAAAATCATGAAAATAGCCGCGCTGCAACACAATCCGTGGCAGACGAAAGCAGACTATGAGCAAGGACTCTTGGCCTTACTGAAGCCATTAGAGCCGGAGCTGACGAGAATTGGGGCGACCGGACGCCTACATCTTGGGGATCACGGCACGGTTTATTCGCAAAGTACGCGTGATGTCGAGGCGTTCCTCAGACCACTGTGGGGGCTAGGCGCGTATACCAGGACACATCCGGATAATGCGTATTGGCCAATCTATCTTCAAGGCATTCGGCGGGCAACTGATCCAGAAGACGAGGCGTATTGGGGTGATATCACCGATAACGATCAGCTGATCGTGGAGATGGCGGCCTTGAGTACGACCATCCTGCTCAACCCGCAACAGATTCAGGCCGCATTCGATGAAGCGGCCTTGGCGCGATTGGCGCGCTGGCTGCAACAGGTGAACGCCCATACCTTGCCGGACAACAACTGGCATTTCTTCAGAGTGTTAGTCAATCTAGCCTTGCGCAAATTGGGGCAGGATTACTCGCAACCCCAGATCGATGCGGATCTCGCGCGCATCGACGCGTTTTATGTCGGTGATGGCTGGTACTTTGATGGGCAATTGACGCAGCGCGATTATTATGTGAGTTTTGCGCTACATTATTACGGGCTCCTTTATGCGACGTTCATGCGGGCCGATGATCCCGAGCACAGCAGTGAATTTATTGCGCGCGCCAAGGCGTTTGCCCACCACTATCGCGACTGGTTTGATGCCGATGGTGAGGCTTTGCCGTTCGGGCGCAGCTTATGTTACCGATTTGCGCAAAGTGCCTTTTTTTCGGCCTTGGTTTTTGCCGACGTTGAGGCCTTGCCTTGGGGCGAGCTCAAGGGATTGCTGGCGCGCAACTTACGGACGTGGTTTGATCACGATATTTTCAGCAATGATGGATTGTTGACGGTGGGGTATCACTATCCGAATCTGGTTTTTGCCGAAGGGTACAACGGTCCAGGCTCGCCTTATTGGGCGTTGAAGACCTTCATCTTGCTGGCTGTGCCCAAGTCGCATCCGTTCTGGCGGGCTACTGAGACGCCTTATCCTGTTGCGGCGCCGTTGACGGTGTCTAACTCTGGGCGGGCGTTGTATCAGCACTCGGCAGAGGGGCAGCACACGTTGAGTTTTCCGGCCGGCCAGTTTGTCCAGTTTCAGAGCCACGCGCCGGCGAAATACGCCAAGTTGGTGTACTCCACCAAGTTTGGAACGAGTGTGCCCAAGAGCAACTACTGGTATTACGAAGGCGCATATGATAACTGTCTCGCGTTAGCCGAAGACGATCACGATTTTCGCTCGAAGGGTTTAGACGACGCGTTCACACTACAAGAAGACCGGGTGGTGCACGATTGGCATCCATGGGCAGACGTGGCGATTCGCACGACGGTCGTGCCATTCGAGGGCTGGCACCTGCGCATTCACGAGCTTTCGACGGCCCGGACGCTTGATGCCTATGATGGCGGATTTTCGGCACCGCTGACCGGCGCTTGGGAACCGACTGCCCAGCAATATCAGAGTCGGGTGGGCGTGGTTGGGGCGCACAATGTCGCCGGTTTCACAGATGGCGGCCTCGTCCGACCGGAACCGAACACGAACCTATTTTTCCCATTGACCGTGTTGCCTTATGTGCACGCCCGCTTGGCCCCAGGCAAGCACGTCTTAGTGTCTGCGATGATCGGCGCGGTGGGGCAGGTGCCGGAACTACCAGCGATTCACGTAGGGCAAGACGATGTGACTGTCGCAGGCAAGGTCATCATGTTAAGGGGGTGAAGACGTGGTATCAGGATCAGTCGGTCCACCCGTGAATTAAATGGGGGAACATTAGGCGCAGCATCGGCAAATAATTCTGAAGTGATGGAGGAAAGAGATAATGAAAACCTGGCATAAAGTGGCTTCGTTATTGGCAATTTCCGCCGCTGCATTGGCACTGGCGGCCTGCGGTAATAGCAAGAAAAGCTCAGATTCTGGCTCTAAGGGTGGAAAGACGGTCTTGAAGGTCACCACCTGGAACTATGACACGACCCCAGAGTTCGAGGCGTTGTTCAAAGCTTTCGAGAAAGAACATCCGAACGTCGATGTCCAACAGGTGGATATTCCGTCGGATGATTATGACACCAAAGTAACGACGATGATGTCCTCAGGCGATACCACCGATATTTTGACCATGAAGAACTTGTTGTCTTACTCTAATTATGCGCTGCGCGATCAGCTGGTCGACTTGTCGAGCCATGTCAAGAAGGCGGATACTAAGCCTGCGGCCGACGCGTATTCGATGTACAAGATCAAGGGCAAGACCTATGCACAACCATACCGGAATGACTTCTGGGTCCTGTATTACAACAAGAAGTTATTCAAGGAAAAGAACATCCCAGATCCGAATACTTGGACATGGGATCAATATGTGAAGTATGCCAAGGAGCTGACCGACAGCTCCAAGGGCCAATATGGCACGTACCAACACATCTGGCGTTCCACGGTGCAAGCGATCGCGGCCGCCCAAAACGGCAAGAACCTGTTGAAGCCGTCGTATGCGTTTGAGAAGCCATATTATGAAAACGCTTTAGAGTTACAAAAGGCTAAGGCCCAGATGGATTATGGTACAGCCAAGTCGACGAAGGTCACCTACCAGTCGCAATTCGAAGACCAAAAAGCCGCGATGATGTACATGGGAACTTGGTACATGGGTGGCTTGCTGGCCAACATCAACGCAGGCAAGACCAATGTTGACTGGGGAATCGCGCCGATTCCGCAAAAAACTGGGGCTAAGCAGGTCACGACCTTTGGTTCACCGACCGCGTTTGCCATCAACAAGAAGGCTAAGCATCAAAAACTCGCGCAAGAATTCCTCGACTTCGCTTCTGGCAAGAAGGGGGCCGAGGTCGTTGCAAAGATCGGGATCGTGCCGGCATACCGGACCGATGCTATCAACAAGACCTATTTTGCGGTGAAGGGGATGCCGACCGACAGTCTGTCCAAGAAGGCGTTTGAACCAGACAAGATCGCGGTTGAGTTCCCGGTTGCCAAAGATGGCCCAGCAATCGATAAGATCCTGCAAGAAGAACATGATCTGATCATGACTGGCGATGAAACGCCGGCACAAGCCATTAAGAATATGGAATCTCGGGTCAAGGCGGAAGAACAATAATCTCAGGGGCTGTGAGCCTCACCATACGCAAAAGTTTGCGTCTATATGGGGCTGAGCGCGACTCGCGTTCGGCCCTATGCCAGACGCAACCTTGATTCGTCGAGCGTCTAGGTTTGAACAGAGAGGAGGAAGGAATGTGGGCGAATGCTCACTTTCTGCCTAATATGCAAGCAACATCCCCAGATAAGCATGTCTCCCAACAGAAGCATAAGCTCCAGCGGCGGCACACGCTGACGGCGTATTCCTTTATTGCGCCGAACTTCATTGGGTTCTTCATCTTTACGTTGATTCCAGTCATTTTTTCCTTTATTTTGGCGTTCATGTCTTGGGACTCGTTTTCAACCCCGAAGTTTGTCGGGTTTGATAATTTCGTCAAGATGGTGCACGACACGACCTTTTGGATCTCCTTCAAGAACACCTTCTTGTATACGTTGGGCGTCGTGCCAGCGACGCTGGTTTGTTCATTGGGATTGGCGATTTTGCTGAACAAGAAACTCGCCGGGGTGAAATTTTTCCGGACGGCCTTCTTCTTTCCTTACGTGACCTCACTGGTGGCGATCGCCGTGGTTTGGAACATGCTGTTTCACCCGACCATGGGCCCGATCAACCAGTTTCTGCGGCATTTCATTACCAATCCCCCTGGTTGGGCGACGAGCTCACAATGGGCGTTAACGGCCATCATTATCGTGTCGATCTGGCGGTTCATGGGGTATTACATGATTCTTTATCTGGCGGGGCTGCAGGCGGTGCCGAAGGAATTGTATGAAGCCGCTGAAGTCGATGGCGCAGGCAAATGGAAGCAGTTTTTGAACGTGACTTTACCGTCTTTGCGCCCGACCACCTTCTTCGTCACAATCATGTTGATGATCAACTGTTTCAAGATCTTTGATCTGGTTCAGGTCATGACCGACGGGGGACCAGGACGCGCGACCAACGTGTTGGTTTACGAGATCTACTCAGAAGCGTTCGTGAAGTTCAACTTCGGTTACGCGAGTGCCATTGCGCTGGTCTTGTTCGTCATCGTCTTGGGCATCACCGTTCTACAATTCACCTGGGAACGTAAGCGCGGGTAGCGGAAGGAGAAGATACTATGGATGCAACCAACGAAATCAAAGCCGCAGCGGCCCGCAAGAAACACCGCCAAGAGTTGTCGCTCATCGGCAAGATCGCCTTATACGCCTTGTTGATCATCTTAGCGTTCATTACCCTCATTCCGTTCTTGTGGATGCTGAGTGCCTCGTTCAAGTCGAACAACGCGGTATTTACGGTACCAATCAGATGGATCCCCAAGGAATGGCACCCAGAGAACTATTCGATCATCTGGAGTCAGATCCCGCTGGCGACGTTTTTCAAAAACACCATCATCTTGAGTGTCGTGATCACCTTCATTCAGTTGATGACCTCAAGTTTTGCCGCGTATGGCTTCTCGAAGATGCATTTTCGCGGGCGAGACACCTTGTTTCTGATGTATATTGGCACGATCGCCGTGCCGTGGCAATCCTATATGATTCCCCAATTCATCATGATGCGGAAGCTACACCTGACGGATACCTTGATGTCGCTGATCTTGTTACAGGCGTTCAACGCGTTCGGCGTGTTCTTGATGAAGCAGTATTATGAGAGCATTCCCGACTCGTTGTCAGAAAGTGCGCGGATCGATGGCCTGAGCGAATGGGGGATCTATCGGCGCATCATCTTGCCGCTGACCAAGCCGGCGCTGGTGTCGTTGACGATCATCACCTTCGTCAACACCTGGAACGACTACATGGGGCCGTTCATTTACCTGTCGTCGACCGAAAACAAGACCCTACAACTGGGGTTGAAGATGTTTGTCGGCTTGTACGATACGCAATATGCCTATATCATGGCAGCGTCTGTGTTGTCGATCTTGCCGGTCGCGGCGGTGTTCTTGCTGTTGCAGAAGTACTTCGTGCAAGGGATTGCCACCAGTGGGATGAAGAACTAAGCCGATTTGAATGGAGAGCTCGCGATGAAAAAGCACGATTTTATGAATAACCCGTTCATGAAGGTGATGAACTGGGCCTATATCGGCCTGACGGTGAGCGTCTTGTTCGCCTTGACGAACCTGCCGTTGGTGTTTTGTGCGCTGTTTCTCGCGGTCGACAGCCGGAATCTCCCGTTTTTCTTGATCGCGTTGTTGCCGTTCGGAAGCGCGTGCATGGCTGGGCTAGGGGTCGCCGATGAGTTCATCACCCATAAGGCGGTCGCGCCTGCCAAGGCCTACGCGCAACACTTGATCCAGGCGTTCAAGCGCGGGTTGCTGTACTGGGTGCCGACGCTTCTGGTGGTGATCATCCTCGCGACAGATATCGGCTGGTTTGCGGCCAATCCGGCGCTCGGGCGGTTCTTGCTGCCGCTGCTAGTCATTTTGTTGGCGGTGGTATTGGGATTGAGTGTGAATCTGATGTACTTGCAGGTGCGCAATCCCGAAGTCGGACCCAAAGCAGTTTTTAAGTTGGCCGTGTATTATCTGGCCAAGCGCTGGTATATTGCGCTACTCAACGCGGTATTGTTGGCGAGCGTGCCAGTGTTGATGATCATCAAGCCGCAATTCGGGATGGTGGTAACCCCGAGCGTCTTGCTGTTGCTGATTTATTTGAACTGTGAGTTTTTAGGCAAGCTGCAACTGTGGCAGCGGCAAGATAAGGCGCGGCGCGAATGAGCGACGCAAGGGCTTCTATGGTGAGTGATGAGGAGGACAATTATGAGCGACACCCGGGAATTCGCAGCGGCGACGCTGAAGCGCGTCGACGAGAAGATGGCCGCGGCCATAAGGCGTAATCCAGACGTCATTCCGTACACGACGGATGACCAGCATCGCTATATCGATATGGTCAAGGCCGATCCGTATTGGTGGACGAATGGCTTTTGGGGCGGCTTGTTGTGGCAGATGCACGCCTTGACTGGTGATGCAGCGTATAAGCAAGCCGCGATCAAGGTCGAGCAACACCTCGACCAAAACCTGTTCACGGTCGATAAGCTGGACCACGACAATGGGTTTAAATGGCTGTTGACGGCCGTGGCGCATTACCGGCACGATGGTAGTGCAGAAGCGAAGAATCGCGCGCTGTTGGCTGCAGGGAATATGGCGGGACGTTTCAATCTCAATGGCCGCTACATTCGGGCGTGGAACGATGAGGATGGTCGCAACCGGGCCAACCTCGCGATCATTGACTGTTTGATGAACCTGCCGCTATTGTATTGGGCGAGTGCAGAAGAGCACGATCCGCGCTTCAAGCAGATTGCGGTTGCCCATGCCGAGATGGCGCAAGCATACATGGTGCGGGCAGATGGTTCGGTCAAGCATATCGTGATGTTTGATCCCGAAACCGGCGATTATCAGGGCTCGCAAGGCGGACAAGGGTATGCACACGGCTCTTCTTGGACGCGCGGCCAGGCGTGGGGGATCTACGGCTTTGCCTTGAGCTATCACTATACGCAAGATGACCAGTTTTTGGCGACCGCCCAGCGCATCGCCAATTACTTCATCGCCAACATTCCCGCAGACGGCCACATTCCGATCGATTTCAGAATGCCAGCGCCGTTCATCGAAGACGCGTCCGCCGCGGCGATCGCGGCTAGCGGGCTGTTGACCCTGGCCGAATGGGTTGCTGAAGCCGATGCCGCGCTTTACCGCCGCGCCGCGGTGCGCCTGTTACGCGTGCTGGTTGACTCGGGTGTCGATTGGGATAACGGCCATGACGAGCTGTTGGAACACTGCTCGGCCCAGTATAACGAGGCGACACACGAGTATCCGATCATTTACGGTGATTATTTCTTCATCGAGGCCCTCATGAAGCTGACGGGGCAAGTCTTACCCTTGTGGTAATCCCTGCCACGCAAAAAAAAACGCCGAGCGCGCTCATCTGAGCACGTTCGGCGTTTTGAATATCAGCTTAAGCCATCAAGGAAGCCTTGGTTGCTTCGTCAAGCTGTTCGTTCATACGGCCAGACTTGAAGCCGGCCATGTCAACGGTGACGAATTCGTAGCCGAGGCTTTGGAGTTCGGCGTTGATCTTCGCGGAGTTAGCCACGAAGTCGATCAGCATGTCAGCGGGTACTTCGACGCGGGCGATTTCGCCATGGTCGCGTACACGCACGATGGCAAAGCCCATGTTGCGCAGGAATTTTTCAGCAGCCATCACGCGGTTGATCGATGCAACGGTCAACTTGGTGTTGTATTCGAAGCGAGAAGAGATGGAGCAAGAGGCGACCTTGTTCCAGTTCTTCAAGCCGAGGTTCTTAGCAGCTTCGCGAACGTCGTCTTTGTAGAAGTCGGCCATCTGTAAAACAGATTCGGCACCGGCTTCGTTGCGGGCAACTAAGCCTGGGCGGAAGTCTGCGTTGTCATCCATGATCATGCCGTCTAAGACGTGCTTGATGCCTTTTTCAGCGGCAATTTCGTTCATGCGGCTGTAGAACATCTTCTTGGAGTAGTACCAGGTTTCTGGGGTGTTGTTGGCGATGTGTTCGTCTGCCAAGTAGTCCAGTTCGGTGCCCATCACGTTGGCGCCGAGTTCTTTGGCCAAAGCCATGGCCTTGTCGAATTCTTCGTCGGTGAATAAAGCCGAGTTAGCAACGACAGCCAAGACGTTGTCCTTGCCCAGAACGTCTAAAGCGGATTTGAGGACGAGGGTGGAGTCGATCCCACCGGAGAAGGCCACGAGGACCTTGTCCATGTTTTTCAACGTGTCATTTAAAACAACTTGCTTATCAGAAAGTGTCATGATGAATGATCTCCTTAATTGATTGAAAGTTAAATTATTGTCGGTTTGGCCCCGTCCACGGGTGGTACGAATGAGGCATAAACCGTCGTTACATCGCTTTGGCGATATCGCGTTGCTGGGCGTGCACCTGACCAGTTAAGGCGGTGATACGCGCAGAAATTGCGTCGAAATCGGTCGTGACCATGTTATCCAGCCCCTTCAGCAAGTCAATGTTGATTGCGAAGGCGGCATCGATAAAATGGTTAACGCCGGGCTCCTCCGGGTTCAAGTTGTCGATCAACACGCTGGCTTCCATCAGACGACCTTCGATGGTGGCACGCGCGCTGGACTGACAGGCCAAAGATAAGAGCCGCATGATTCGAGCTTCTCGCTGAAGTGTCTGTTGCATGATGGGTCTCCTTTTGACTCAGCTTCGCAAGCGGCGAGCTGCGCCGAGCAATGCTGGGCTGTCTAAGCCATGACGCCTTTGCGATGCGACGCATCTCTGCGGTGTCCCGTCTTAGGCTCCCAACAAAATTCGCTCGGCCTCGCTCTGGTTTCGGCGAGCTACGCGTGGCTAACGGGCTAGGCATAGCTGCACTAATGTCCGCGCAAGTAAACTCGCGTTACCATTAGCACATGCTATGCTACGCCCTAAGTACAGCCACGCTTCGCTCTGGTTTCGGCGAGCTGCGTGGCGCAATGTGCTAGACCTAACGGCACACCGGACTGTGCAAGCAAGCTTGCTCTGTCCAGTGTACGCGTTACGCTACGCGCAAAATGCGCGCCACTCCGCTCTGGTTTTTTACATGCCGTAGAATGCCTTGGCGAAGAGAGCGGCACATGCGGCGCCTAAGAATGGCGCGATCCCAGGAACGAGGATCCCGTATTGCCAGTCGTTGTCTGCCTTGTGCTTGATCGGCAAGATGGCGTGGGCGATACGAGGACCCATGTCACGTGCGAGATTCATCGCGAATCCGGTGGTCCCACCTAAGCCCATACCGATTGCCCAAACGAGCAGGCCGACACCGATATCAACACCGGCAGTCGCCTTGGTTGCAACGATTGCCAGAATACCGGCGATGAAGATGAAGGTGGCGAGGAATTCGACGAAGAAGTTCCGCGGTAAGTCGCGGATGCCAGGGGAGGTGGAGAAAATGTTCCGGATGGCCACGGGATCAACCTCGCCGTCAGAAGCGTCGAAGTGATCTTTGTACATAATGTAGACGATGATAGCACCGAAGATCCCACCGAGCACGTCAGCCAAAGAGTAAGGGATGAACATGGTCCAAGGAAGATTGCCTAAGATGCATTGCGCCAAAACCATGGCGGGGTTGATGCAGACGTTGCCGAACATGAAAAGGGAAACGGTGATCCCGAAAGCCCAAGTCGTGATGGCAAACAGGTGACCGGAGCCGTGGTACTTGGTGTCTTTGAGCGTGACGTCACAGTGGACGCCGACCCCGAAGATGATCATCAGGGCGGTGCCCATGAATTCTGCTAATAATTGATGTAACAAAAGTATAATTCCTCCAAAAATTAATCTGCTGTAATGAACGGGCTAAAGCGTCGCCGTTAGGCGAGGCGCTGTTACCCTAGTTGCCGATAAACGGCACGGTAGACTTCTTGAAGCGTGACGCCATGCGTGTCGGCCAAGCGTTGGCAATCCGCAAATTCTGGCTTTGACTTCTCAATGTCGTGATAGGTAAGGTGTTTCACGCGAACGTCACCGTATTCGGTGGTAACCGTTGTAAAATGACGCTGCATGATGGTGCGGTGCAGGGTGTGGTAACGCACGCCTGCGGTGCTTGTGAATTGTAAAAGCAGATGCGTGAGCGCTTCGCGGTCGTCAGGTGCGGCGAGGACGGTCAGGCGAGTCGCCGGCCGATTCTTTTTCATCTGAATCGCGTCGAAGTACGCGTCGTATGCGCCGGCCGCCACGAGCTTATCGATGACCGGGGCGAGCTGCTCGGCGCTTTGGTCGTCGATGTTGGCAGCTAGTTCCAAGACATCGTCAGCGTTCGTCTCGACGACTTGCTGGCTGAGCGGCGCAACAGTACCGACCATCGCCCGCAAGGCGTTGATCTGGCCGATGTCGCGAGTGCCGAAGCCATAGCCAACGCTTTCGACCGCAAGATTCTCCGGCAAGCTACCGAAGTGAGTCACCAGCGTCTTGATGATGCCCATGCCGGTTGGGGTGACCAATTCAGTATGAATATCGTCGCGCTGGCGCACCGGAATGCTGGTGCCGGCACGCATTTGCATGACGGCGGGCACCGGGATCGGCATCTTGCCGTGGGCGACTTCGATGAAGCCGGTGCCGTCGACAAGCGGGCTCGAAATCACGTTGTCGACGTGTAGCTGTTCCAAGGCGATGCAACCGCCGACGATGTCGACGATGGAATCCACCGCGCCGACTTCGTGGAAGTGCACTTCCGCCATTGTCACGTTGTGGACTTTGGCTTCCGCCTCTGCGATCGCTTTGAAAATGGCCAAGGCGTGCTGCTTGACGTAGGCAGACAAGTCCGCCTTTTGAATCAAGGCGACGATCTCCGTGTAGTGCCGGGCACCACCGTGATGGTGGTGATGGGCGTGCGCATGGTCATGCGTGTGCTCGGCCGCCAGATAAGGATGGTCGCCGTGTTCATGGTGCTCGTGTTCGTGGTCATGTGTATGTTCAGTGAAGCCGGTGTCCATCTGGCCGTGGTCGAGGTGGACTTGGAAGCTCGTGCCAAAAATCGCGCTTTGCGCGGTTTTTTCAGCGTGCAGGTGATAACCATGCACGTCGAGCTTGGCGAGCTCCTCTTTCACTAAATCGAGGTCGACTCCCAGATCCAAGAGGGCGCCTAAAAACATGTCTCCGGAAATCCCGGAAATCACGTCGAGATACAATGTGCGCATCACTGCGCCTCCTTTTCACCTATATGATTGATCATGCTTGCCGAGTATGCCGCACCAAAGCCGTTATCGACGTTGACGACGGTGATGCCCGACGCGCATGAGTTCAACATCGTCATCAAGGCGGTGACCCCGCCGAAGTTGGTCCCGTAGCCGATCGATGTCGGTACCGCAATCAGCGGAACGTCGATCAAGCCGCCGACGACGCTCGCCAAGGCCCCTTCCATCCCTGCGATCACGATCACGACTTGCGCTTCGCGAATCTCGTCGAGATGTTCGAACAGCCGGTGGATGCCGGCAACGCCAACATCGTAAACGCGGCTGACGCGGTTGCCGTAGCATTCAGCGGTCACCGCGGCTTCTTCAGCGACAGGAATGTCGCTGGTGCCGGCGGTGACAACGGCGATCTTGCTGGCAGTGAGCGGCAGAGGCCGTTCAATCTGCGTTAAGATGCGCGCGTCTTCGTGATAGATTGCTTTGGGAAAATGCGCCTTGATTTGCGCGTATTTTTCCGGGCTCAGGCGCGTGCACAAAATATTTTGCGCGTGGCGCTCGAGCGAGGCCATGATGTCGATGATCTGAGCGGGGGTCTTCCCCGAACCGTAGATCACTTCGGGATAGCCGTTGCGCTTGCCGCGGGCGAGATCGACCTTGGCGAAGCCGAGATCGTCGCTACTTTTGGCTTGTAGCTGAGCGGCGGCGTCTTGCACCGCGACTTCGTGCTGGGCGACAGCCTTCAATAGTCCTAATACGTCTTCTGCCAAAATCGAATTCTCCTTTACAAGCACAGAGCATAGTCGCCGCGCCACTTCGCTCTGTTTAGTCGAGCGTCGTGAGGCAACGCAGGTACAGCTAGCTACGCGACCTGCTAAGTCCGCCTCACGTCGCTCTGTTTTAGTCGAGCTACGTGGCGCAACGGTGGGCTGGATAAGCTGTCCCGGTCACGCACTGGCGTTGCCAGCACGAGCCCAGGCCTTCTTATCCTCCCACCTAAGCCCGCGCCACTTCGCTCTGTTTTACTGAACGATGACGCCCAGGCCGTCTGGGATGACAGTGACCTTGGCATCTTGGCCTTCGAGTTCGTAGGCTTTTTGCAAAGCTTCGTCGAAGGTCTTGGCCAAGTCCATGTGCATGTTGGTGATCAGGTCTGGGTCGACGAGGTCAGAAACCACGATGACGTGATGGTTGACCAAGATGCGGGCGAGGATTTGAGAGGTCCACTGATCCGGCACGGTTTCCAGACGCGGGGTGTTGATCGCCTTGTCCAAGAATTCCTGGGGGTCGTCAACGTCGGCGATGTTATGGTAGAAGCCTTCACCACCGTGACCGTCGGCACAACCGGCAACCATGATGATCACGCCACCCTTTTTGTTGGTGGCTTCGGCTGCGGTCATCCCCTTGACGGCCTGATAGATGTTCTGGTCGAGCGGGTAGCCACCGTTGGTCGAAACGGCAATATCGGATTCGATCTTGTCGACGTGCGACAGCTTCTCCAAGAACTTGCAGCCTTCACGGTGCGCCTTGTCGAGGTCACCGGCAAAAGAGCCGATGATGTGCTTGTCTTCATCCAAGACAACGTTGGTGATGAAGACCAAGTGTGCTTGTTGAGCGGCATAGAACATGTCCTTGTGAATCATGTTGTGATCCAAGGAACCTGGACGGGAGTGCTTGTCGTTGATAAATTCGCCGGAGTGGTTGGCCATGATCGTCTTGTAGCTGGCGATACCAGGCAGAACGGACTTACGACCGCCGGAGAAACCAGCGAAGAAGTGGGATTCGATGAATCCTTCGGAAATCAACAGGTCAGCTTCCATAGCGACCTTGTTGATGATCAAGTCACCACCGGAAGGTAGTTGGCCGAGTTTGACCATGGAAGAATCGTCGGTCGAAACGTGCATGACGATTTCTTCGTTGTCTACGATTTCTTGGCCGTACTTGTTCACGAGTTCTTCGTGCGTCGAAGCACGGTGGAAGCCGGTTGCCACGAGGATCCGGATGCGGGCATCAGGCGCAACAGAGCGCAACCGACGCAACAGGATCGGGGTGATAATGTGTGACGGCACTGGACGGGTGTGGTCACTGGAGATGATGACGATGTTCTTCTTACCCTTGGCGAGCTCTTCTAATTTAGGAGAGCCGATCGGGTTGTCTAAAGAATCTTCGACTAGTTCCTTTTCGCCTTTGTCGGCCTTATAGGTCGCGGCTTGAGAAACCAGCTTGCCAGCAAAGTTTGAATCTTCGATCGTGGCAGTGATCGTCTTGTGGTCATATGGCAGGTTGATGGATACCAAAAGAATGCTTCCTTTCGTGAGACAAAGTATGTACTATACACAAAAAGCGTACGGTCTTCGTTATACGCCTTCTGTTTCTGAAAGTTTTTCACTTTTTGGAACAACAAATGAAAGCAACATTTGTTAACTTTCTGCGAGTGTGGAATACTATAATCAACGAAGACACTTATCTATCCATTAGCGGAAAGGTGTATCCCGGCATGGTACTCAGTGACATTGAATTTCTTATTAATTTTCTCGAAGAGCGGCATGTACCGCGAATTAAGAAGACGCGCCATACATATCTCACCTATCACGGTCTTGAGGAACACTATACTTATATTCTGATCAACGGCATTATCAAGAACTCGATCATTCTCCAAGACGGACGCGAATTTAACATTTCATACATCGCCAAACCCGATGTGATCTCGCTTCTGCGCGATGAAATTTCCAAATACACCGAGCAGCCGTTCAACGTCCGCATTGAGTCACCTGAGGCCACCTTTTTTCAGATCGATCGGGTGACCTTCTGGAACTATGTGAATTCGACCCCCGAGCTGCAAGATTACGTTAAGAACTACTATCGTAAAAAGCTGTCAGAGAACATCTATCGGGTGCAGCGCATGGTCATGAATGGCAAGAACGGCGCGTTGTGTGCGTTCTTGTACAGCCTGATCGACATGTTCGGCGTGCAGACGCATGATGGGATCTTGATCGATTTCATCGTCACGAATGAGGACATCGTCGGCTTCACCGGCATCTCCACGCGTAGCAGCGTCAACCGCATGCTCAACGGACTGCGCCAACAAGGCGTCCTCGAGATGTGCCAGCACAAGTTCTTGATCAAAGACGTCAGCTACCTGCTGGACAGCATCGCCAATTGAGCAAGCAGACCACTTGAATAGGTGAACACACAATAGGGGATGTGGCTTTGGCCACATCCCCGTTAGACTTTTTACCCGCTGTGAAGCCGCATACATTGGTGCAAAACGGCGGATGTGAAATTTGATCGTGTCGTTGTGAAAATTCGTCGTGTTAGTTTAAGTAACGAAATAACTTTTCAAATCTTTGACCGGTGTTATGCTGACACCATCGCAGCGCCGATGATTATTGTGATGGCGGCACTGTGAACGTCGTCAAAGGAAGTGAAGTTAATGCTGGGTGTCATTTTATTGTATGTCGGCATGGTGTTGATCTCTAATGGTTTGGCAACGATCGAAGGTATCAAGGACAAATCGCTGGTGGTTATGAACTTGTTCACCGGTGGCTTGAGCCTAATCCTCAACATCGTCGCCTTGTCTTGGGGCATCATTGCCGATAAACCGGCGAGCTGGTTTTACGCCAGCGCCACCGGCCTATTATTTGCTTTTACATATCTCTATGTCGCACTGAACACACTGTTTGACCTGGATCAACGGCTTTACGGCTGGTATAGCCTATTTGTCGCAATCAATTCGATTCCGGCTGGCCTGTTGTGCTTTGCCAATTACGGCGGCAACTGGATCTATGGCCTGATTTGGTGGGCATGGGGCAGCTTGTGGCTGACAGGATTCTTGCAGAACAATCTGAACTGGCAGATCGGGCGCTTCTCCGGCTGGTTGAGTCTGATCGAAGGAATCGTGACTGCTTGGATTCCGGGATTCTTGATGCTGGTGAATCGGTGGCCACAATAAAAGAGAGGGACGGACATGCAACTTACTGAACGTGAACAAGAAAAAATGATGATTAGTCTCGCCGGGATGATCGCGCAAAAGCGCAAGGATTCTGGGCTGAAACTCAACCATCCGGAAAGCATCGCCTTGATCACCAGTTACATCCTTGAAGGGGCGCGCGCCGGCAAATCAGTGGCGGAATTGATGGATGAAGGTGGCCAAGTGCTGACTCGCGAAGATGTGATGACCGGCATTCCCGAAATGATTCCGATGATTCAAGTTGAAGCGACCTTCGTCGATGGGACGAAATTGGTGACCATTCACGATCCAATTCGCTGATTCATAACGGCGCCAGGCAACCGCGCAACTCGCAGGCCTGGTGAAGAATGCGACTTTCAATCCAGAATGACACCGAGCGTTGGTGTCTTTTGCGCGATGGCGTACAACGATGATTTCGGCCACGCTTGGTGTTACGCGACCAAGGAGGAACGTATGATTCCAGGAGAATATCATTTAGCAAAAACGCCGGTCCCATATAATGTTGGGTATCCGGCAATCAGCCTGAAGGTCAAAAACGTTGGTGATCGGCCGGTGCAGGTCGGCTCACATTTTCACTTCTATGAAGCCAATGAATCTGGGCTTCAGTTCGATCGGCCCAAGGCCTGGGGGAAGCGCCTCGATATCCCTGCAGGTACGGCGATCCGCTTCGAGCCAGGAGAAGAGCGGACGGTTGATTTGATCGACTTCGGTGGCAAGCGGCGTGTGTTTGGCTTCAACAACGAAGTGAACGGTTTTCTTGATGTTCAAGAAAAGGAGGCACGCGCATGAGTTTTGAGATGGACCATCAGCAATACGCGCAGATGTTTGGGCCGACAGTTGGCGACAGTGTCCGGTTAGGCGACACGCAGCTGTTTGCGGCAATCGAAAAAGACTATACCGTCCATGGCCAAGAGAGCAAGTTTGGCGGTGGCAAAGTCTTGCGTGATGGGATGGGGGTCAACGCCACCGAGTTGCGCAGCAATCCGTTGGTTGTCGACACGATCATCACCGGTGCGACGATTATCGATTACACAGGGATCATCAAAGCCGATATCGGGATCCGTGATGGCAAAATCATGGCGATTGGCAAAGGCGGCAACCCCGACATTATGGATGATATCGATTTTGTCGTTGGAGCCAGTACGGAAGCAATCTCGGGTGAAGGCCTGATTGTGACCGCTGGCGGGATCGATATCCATGTGCATTACCTCTCACCTGGGCTGACGCACGCCGCGTTAGACAACGGGATCACCACTATGTTTGGCGGTGGGACCGGCCCGGCCGATGGGTCGAACTCTGCGACGACGACTCCAGGCAAGTGGCATATTCGCCGCATGCTTGAGGCGATGGATCAAGAGCCGGTCAACTTTGGCCTGATGGCCAAAGGCGCTGGCGCTACCCCGCAAACGATTGGCGAACAGGTCGAAGCGGGCGCCGCGGCGATTAAGACACACGAAGACTGGGGCGCAACGGCAGCCGGTATCGATAACTCGATCAAGGCTGCGGATAAGTATGACGTACAGTTCGCCGTGCATACAGACTCCCTGAACGAAGGCGGCTTCGTTGACAACACGCTGAACGCGTTTGCCGGCCGCACCGTCCACACCTTCCATACTGAGGGGGCCGGCGGTGGCCACGCGCCTGACATCATGGTGGTTGCCGGGCAGAAGAACATTTTGCCGTCGTCGACAAATCCGACGAACCCCTATACCACCAACGTGATCGACGAGCTGTTCGACATGACGATGGTGTGTCACAATCTCGATCCGCAAGTGCCAGAAGACGTTGCCTTCGCCGAATCTCGGGTGCGCAAGCAAACGGTTGCCGCCGAAGACGTCTTGCACGACATGGGCGCATTGAGCGTGATGACTTCCGACGCGATGGCGATGGGAAGAATCGGCGAAGTGGCCATGCGTTGCTGGCAGCTGGCCGACAAGATGAAGCAACAGCGCGGTCCACTCGATGGCGATAGTGAATACAGCGACAACAACCGCATCAAGCGCTATGTTGCCAAGTACACGATCAACCCGGCCATCATGAACGGGATGAGTGATTACATCGGCTCGGTTGAAGTCGGCAAGTATGCTGACCTAGTGATCTGGGAGCCTGCTAAATTCGGAGCGAAGCCGAAGCTGGTCCTCAAGGCCGGCATGATCGCATACGGGGTCATGGGCGATGCCTCGTCTAGTCTGCCGACCCCCGAGCCACGCTTCATGCGCGATCTGTATGCGGCTAAGGGCAAGGCGGTAGGGTCGACATCGATCGCTTTTGTGTCGCAGTATGCCTATGATCACGGAATCAAGGACGATCTCGGACTGGATAAGATCGTCTTGCCGGTGCACAACACGCGCAACCTGACCAAGCGCGATATGAAGCTTAACAATTACACGCCAAGTACGATCAAAATCGATCCCCATTCTTTCGAGGTCACGATCGACGATCAGCTGATCACCTGCGAGCCGGTCGAAACGATTTCGCTGGCGCAGCGATACTACCTGTTCTAGCCAGAACGACGAAGCCAAGCCAACGCTTGGCTTTACGTGGTTAAGTTTGGAGGAAGCAATGATTTTAACAGAAACCTATCGTAATGTGGACGACATTCCAGACATTGCGAAATACCATCTTGAAACCGCGACGGTGAAGAGCGACGAGCTCTTGAAGTCGATCCTGCGGGTGACGACGGATCACGGCAATGATTACGGGATTCGGCTAGCAGATGAATCCGAACAGTTAGAGAACGGCACGAGTTTTATTCTGGCGCCTGGACGCCTGCTCGTCTTGTCTGTGATTCCAGACGAGATGATCGTGGTGGTGCCCAAAGACATCGACGAAATGGGGCGAGTCGCCCATCTGTTGGGCAACTTGCACAAGCCGGTTCAGGTCAAAGACGGGACGTTGTCGTTGTTGTTAGACAAAGTGGTTGCCCAAACACTCGATCACCAAGGCGTGGCCTATCAAGTGAAGCAGATTCAGCTTGATGAACCGTTGGTGTATGCGGACTTGAAGCATGGTAAGTGAGCAACAGCGGCTGCAAGCCTATCTCGAAGTGATGCAGATCTGCGATTCAACGTTTCCGATTGGAACGTTCAACCACTCGTTCGGGATGGAAAATTACTTGCACATGCGCACCATCAAAAAGGCGCCGGACTTCAAGGTCTGGTTTGAGAACTATTACCGCGGCCAGTTTCGCTACGGCGAAGGTTTGCTCGTCTTGTTGTGCTATCAGGCGCTCGACAAGCAAGACTTGGCCCAGCTGTGGGCATATGACCGGACGATCAATGCGTCAACGGTGGCCACAGAGGTCCGCGACGGCACGAGGCGCATCGCCAAGCAGATGTTGATCCTGTTGACGCAGCTTTATGGGCCAAGTATCCCGGGCCTGGCGGAGTATCGCGAAGCCATTGCCCAAGGCGAAGCCACCGGCCATCCGGCCATCGCCTTTTGCCTGTTCGCCCACTACAAGGCCCTCGATGCGATGACGGCCTTCATGATGTATGGCTACAGCGTTGGCTCGACGCTCTTGCAAAACGCGGTGCGCGCGGTGCCGCTCGGCCAGCGTGCCGGGCAAGTGATTCTCAACGATCTATTGAAGTTGTTGCCCGATTTGTACGATCAGGTTTGCGCGCTTGACGCCGATTACCTTGGTGCCAGCGTCCCGGGACTAGAGCTCGCACAGATTAATCATGAAACGCAAGGGGCACGATTGTTCATGTCCTAGAGATTGAAGTGGCTTGAGGCGTGGTGGTGAAGCGCTGCTGCAGGCCGCAGAGAAGGAGCGATAGTTATGAAACGTGCAGTTAGAATCGGTGTTGGTGGTCCTGTTGGTTCAGGAAAGACGATGTTCATCGAGCGCTTCACGCGCAAGATGCAAGATCGCTATAATATGGCCGTCATCACCAACGATATTTATACCAAAGAAGACGCAGAGTTCATGGTCAAGAATTCCGTGCTTGATGAAGAGCGGATCATCGGGGTGGAAACTGGTGGGTGCCCACATACGGCTATCCGCGAAGACGCGTCGATGAATCTGGCGGCGATCGACGAGCTGGAAGAGCGTTTCGACCATGATCTTGACTTGATTTTTGTCGAAAGTGGTGGGGATAATCTCGCCGCCACGTTCAGCCCGGAGCTGGTCGACTTTTCCTTGTACATCATTGATGTGGCCGAAGGGGAGAAGATTCCGCGCAAGGCCGGGCAGGGGATGATTAAGTCCGATCTGTTCTTGATCAACAAGATTGACTTGGCGCCGTATGTCGGTGCTGACCTCGACCGGATGAAGGCCGATTCTGAGATGTTCCGCGATGCTGGAACATTCATATTCACCAATCTGAAAGAAGATCAGGGCTTGGATGCGGCCGTCGAATGGATTCAGAAGAACTGCCTGCTTGAGGACCTTGTGGAATGACGGGGCGCTTAGACGGCGAGATCGATCTGCAGTTCGTGCGGCGAGGAGAGCGGACGGTGGCCAACCGGCGCTTTCACCGAGGCAACTCGCGGCTGTCGTCGGATATCCCGACAACCGGGGCGGTGCCATATTATTTCCTGATCTCAACGGGTGGTGGGTTCACCGAAGGCGAGCACTATCGGCAAAACGTGGAGCTTGCGTCGCAAACCCATGCAATCTTGACGACGCAGACGCCGAACTATGTCTATAAGTGTGAGCATCAGCGGCTAACGACCCAGAAGAATACGTTTCGGATTGGCGATTCGGCACTGTTAGAGTGTTACCTCGACGAGACGATTCCGTATGCCAACGCGTATTACGAGCAGGATACGCGGATTGATATGGAGGCGCATGCGCGCCTGATTTTAACCGATGGCCTCACGGGCGGCTGGTCGCCTGACGACACCCCGTTCATGTATCGGCGCGTCGGATTGAAGACGACGATCCGACAAAACGACCGGTTGGTTTTCAATGACCGGATGCTGTGTGACCCGCAAGTCGACGAGATGACGACGATGGGTTTTTTCGAAGGCAAGACGAACTACAACTCGGTCGTCTTCGTTGATGAAGCGATCACCGCCGCCACCGTCACGCAGTTGCGGGCAGTTCTGGCGCCGCTGGCCATGCATGTGCGCATCGGCGTCTCCTTGCTTGCCACCAACGGAATGGTGGTGCGCTTGCTCGGCCCTAACGCCCACGAGAATCATACCTTGATGTGGCGCGCTATCAATTATTATCGCGAACAGGTGGTCGGCCTTGCGCCGATCAGCTTACGCAAACATTCAGTCCTTGCTTAACCAATCAATAAAGGAGTAACAACCACATGCATATCCCAGACAACTATCTCAGCCCTGCCACCTGTGCGACTTTGGTCGCCGCGATGGCGCCGGTGTGGACAGTCTCTTTGAAAAAAGTGCGCGTCCAGATCGAACAGAAAAAGGCGACCGTACCTCTGATCGGGGTCGGGGCCGCGTTTTCTTTTCTGATCATGATGTTTAACGTGCCGGTGCCAGGCGGTACGACCGCCCATGCCGTGGGTGCGGTATTGCTGGCGATATTGTTGGGACCATGGGCGGCGACGCTGTCGATATCGATCGCGTTGCTGCTACAGGCCTTCATTTTTGGTGACGGCGGGATCTTAGCGTATGGGGCGAACGTCTTCAACATGGGCTTTGTCATGCCGTTTGTCGGCTATGCTGTCTTTATGCTCGGCAAACGGTTCCGACATCCGCAACTCGGCGCCTTCTTCGGGGGCTGGGCCGGGATCACGATGGCGAGCCTCGCCGCGGGCACCGAGCTGGGGCTCCAGCCGCTGATCGCGCACACCGCCAGTGGCGCCCCGCTGTACTCACCGTATCCACTCAGTGTCAGTGTGCCGGCGATGGTCGGCACGCATGCGCTGGTGATCGGCTGGATAGAAGCCGCTGTGACGGTGCTGGTTTACCGGTTCGTCGCTACCCATGCGCCAGAAGAACTCTATGACGTTCCAGAAGAGCCGACGCGCATTGGCAAAATGTGGCTGCCACTACTTGCAGGCCTCGCGTTCTTATCTCCGCTGGGGCTTTTAGCTTCCGGGAGTGCTTGGGGAGAGTGGGATAACGCGGGAGTTGTTGCGCAGATGAAGGCGCAGCATCTCGGCAGCAAGCTGCCAAGTGGGATGGCCCATGGCGTGAACTTTCACGCGCTGCTTGCGGATTATGGCTTGAGTGGGATCCCGGCACCGGTCGGCTATATCTTATCTGCCGCGACGGCCTTGATCGTGATCGCGATCGTCGTCAAGATCATGGAGGCGCGCCGTGCCTGAGTTTCCAGAATGGCTGGACGCGCCGACGACCCCACAACCGCCGCGTCGGGCAAGCCGCTTCTTGACGCGCAACCTCGCCAACATTGCGCATCTGTTAGCGCATTTTAACCACTCGCAGCACGTCGCTGAGACGCGTGGCAGTGCCTGGGTCGCGTTGCTCAGCCTTCTGGTCACGATCGGCTTGACGGTCACTTGTCGCAACGTGGTGTTGTTGTGGGTGCTGGTCCTTGTGCAGCTGGTGATCTTGTTACGGCTACCAGGGGGGATGCTCGGCGGCTTATTGAAGGCGACGCTGCGCGGCAGTCTGTTTTCCGCCGTTGTCGTCTTGCCGAGCCTCTTGTTCACCACTTGGCTGGTGGCCGGGTGGTGGCTGGCCAAACTGGCGTTGGTGATGCTTGAGGTGCAACTTTTTCGCCACCGGGTCTCTTGGCGGGCGTTATTGTTGGCTTTGCGTCAGTTGCACGTGCCGAGTCTGTTTGTTTTAACGCTAGATATCACCGTCAAATATAGCCACGTCCTAGGCAACAGCTTGCAAAGTTCGCTGGAGGCCGTATGGTTGCGCAGCTGCGGCCAGCTCGATCATCCCTTGCAGCTCGCCACCAACTTGATTGGACGGCTGTATCTGCAAAGTCGCCACAATGCCGCAGAACTTTATCAAGCCATGTGGTTGCGCGGCTACACGGCCACGCCGGAAGTTGGCAGAATCAGCTTGCGTCGCCAAGACTGGCCGGTGCTGGTGGGCGATGTACTGCTGGTGGGCATGGCAATTGTGCTGTAAACCAGAGCGCAGTGGCGCGCTCTTTACGGGTCGGGTAGCCTAGCCAGCGTGCTTGGGCGGGCTTTAGCCCCGAGTGCGCTTGCGTAGCTAACTGTACCCGTATTGCGCCACGCAGCTCGACGAGAAGCCAGAGCGGAGCGTGGCCGCACTTAGGGCGTAGCGTAACGTGTGCGAACAACGGAGCGAACTCGTTCGCGCAGTTGATCATGCCGTTAGGCCTAGCGCATTGCGCCACGGGTAGCTCGACGAGAAACCCAGAGCGAAGCAGGACGGTTTTAGGCATGTGGATAAGCAAGCGTGGACGCCGTGCCGGCGAAGCCGGTGCAAGCCCGCGATTGCTTATCCGCAATGCCGTTGTCCTGCGCAGCTCGACGAGAAAATCAGAGCGTAGCTTGAATACCTCACTGCTTTTATGAAGGAGAACAATGTTTACATTCGATCAGATCGCGTATCGTTATGCCGATACCGTTGGCCTCGATGACATCAGCTTCACGATCAATCCTGGCGAGGCGGTTGCGTTGATGGGACCCAATGGTTCCGGCAAGTCGACGCTGTTTAAGCTGTTGTGTGGCCTGTTGCAGCCGACCGGCGGTACTTACACATACAACGGCGCCAAGCCCGACTTCGAACAGTTGCGCCAGGTGCTCGGGTTCGTTTTTCAAAACAGCGACGTTCAGCTTTTCAACGACACCGTCGAGGCGGAGTTGGCATTTGGCCCGACGCAACTCGGCTTGCCGCAAGCGGCCGTCAAGCAACGCGTCAAGGACATCATGGCGTTGCTCGATATTACTCGGCTTGCCCAACGCGTACCGTACCAGCTGTCTGGTGGGGAGAAAAAGTTGGTTGCCTTGGGCAGTGTGTTGACGATGAATCCGCAGACGATCATCTTAGACGAACCGTTCAACGGGCTGGCGATCAGTTATCAAGACCAG
>CAKQZO010000009.1 GCA_934293835.1 uncultured Lacticaseibacillus sp.
ACGTCCACCGGCCTTGCCGGCTCCCGCCCAAGCTGCCTTAGACACACCGCTAAGCCCGTCCTGTTTCGCTCTGGTTTATTTGAAAGGAAGATATCTCTATGACTATTGCTGTTCTCGGGGGTGCCGGTTATATCGGCTCCCACACGGTTGCTCAACTCGTTAAGGCTGGCGAAGACGTGGTTGTCCTCGACAACCTGATCACCGGCCACAAGCGCGCGGTCGCTCCTCAGGCGCGCTTTTATCAAGGCGATATTCGCGATTACCATTTTCTCAGCCAGGTCTTCTCCCAAGAAAAGATCGACGGCATCATTCACTTCGCAGCCTTTTCCATCGTGCCGGAATCGATGAAGGACCCACTGAAGTACTTCGACAACAACACCTCCGGCATGATCACCTTACTGGAAGCGATGAACCAGTTCGGTATCAAAAAGATCGTCTTCTCTTCGACTGCCGCGACATACGGCGAGCCTAAGCAGGTGCCGATCAAGGAATCCGACCCGCAAGTGCCGACGAACCCTTACGGCGAATCCAAGCTGGCGATGGAAAAGATCATCAAATGGGCGGACATCGCTTATGGCATCCATTTCGTGGCCTTGCGCTACTTCAACGTCGCCGGCGCGATGCCAGACGGCTCGATCGGTGAAGACCACCATCCGGAAACCCACCTGATCCCGATCATCTTACAAGCTGCGGCCGGCACGCGCGATGGCCTGCAGATCTTCGGTGACGACTACCCGACCAAAGACGGCACCAACGTCCGCGATTACGTGCATGTGGTTGACCTCGCCGACGCCCATATCTTGGCGATGAAGTATCTCAGCGAAGGTAATGATTCCCAGGCCTTCAACCTCGGCTCCGCTACCGGCTTCTCCAACCTGGAGATCCTGAACGCTGCCCGCAAGGTCACCGGCCAGCCGATTCCAGCCAAGATCGGCCCTCGGCGCCCAGGCGACCCAAGCACCTTGATCGCCGCTTCTGACAAGGCGCGCACGATCCTCGGCTGGCAGCCTAAGTTTGACGATGTCGAACAAGTCATCGCCACGGCTTGGAACTGGCATCAGACGCATCCAGAAGGTTTTGGTGACAAATAAAATGAACGCAATCGAAGCCCATGTTAATTACTGCTTACAGCTCGATACCACACTGACACCGATGGACCGCATCTATTTGGTCAACCGCGTGCGCAACCTCGTCGGCGATGCGGCAGAAGCCACGCCTGCCGAGGCTGACCCGCTGGCCAACCTCGACGCACTCGTTGACGCAGCTGTCGCCAACGGCACCATCGAAGATCTGTTGCCCAACCGCCAGATCCTCGAGGCCGACCTGATGGCCTTAGGCACGCCGACCCCGAGTGTGGCCAACGCCCACTTCTGGCAACTCTACCAAGAGCGCCCCAAGGCCGCGACGGACTGGTTCTTCCAGCTTTCACGCGCCAACAACTATATCCAGACGCGCGCCATCGCCAAGAATCAACTCTTCACGACAGCGACAGAATATGGCGACCTCGAGATCACCATCAATCTCTCGAAGCCAGAAAAAGACCCCAAGGCGATTGCGGCGGCCGCGCACGCGGCGCAGTCCGGCTATCCGGCCTGCCAATTATGCATGGAAAACGAAGGCTACGCCGGGCGCCTTGATTATCCCGCCCGCGCCAATCATCGCATCATCCGTTTTCCACTCGCCGGCAAGACCTGGGGCTTCCAGTATTCGCCTTACGCTTACTTCAACGAACACGCGATCTTCTTAGATGCCATCCACGAACCGATGCACATCAACGCCCAGACCTTCACCAACTTATTAGATCTGGTCACTTTGTTCCCACATTATTTCGTCGGCTCTAACGCGGATCTACCGATCGTCGGTGGATCGATGCTGGCACACGAACACTACCAAGGCGGCCGGCACACCTTCGCGATGGCCCAAGCGGATATTCAAACCCCGATCACCTTGCCTGATTTCGCGAACGTCTCCGCCGGGATCGTGCATTGGCCGATGAGCGTCATCCGCCTGACCGCCACCGATCGCACCGCCTTGGCCCAAGCCGCCGAACACATCCGCGCGGCCTGGGCGGACTACTCCGACGCCAACGCTAACATCAACGCCCACGCGAGCGACGGCACGCCGCATCACACGATCACACCGATTGCGCGCCGCGTCAAAGACGCCTATCAGCTTGACCTCGTCTTGCGCGACAACCAGACGTCTGAGCAATATCCCGACGGCATTTTCCATCCGCATCAAGACGTGCAACACATCAAGAAGGAAAACATCGGCCTGATCGAGGTCATGGGCCTGGCGATTCTGCCAGCGCGCCTACTCACCGAATTGGCTGAAGTTCAAAAGTACTTGCTTGATGAACCCAACGCGATCGCGCCGATGCACCAGGCCTGGGCAGACGAACTCAAGGCGACGCAAACCTGGACGCAGGCCAATGCCGAAAGCCAGCTTAGAGACGCTGTTGGCCACGTCTTTGCACGTGTCTTAGAAGATGCCGGGGTCTTCAAGCAGACTCCAGCAGGTCAAGCCGCCTTCGCGCGCTTCACCGCAACACTATAACTTTTAGATCCACCTGAGGATGTGGCTTGTTAGCCACATCCTTTTTATATGGCCAGGATGAAAACGCGCCCTTTTTCAACAAAACGCTGTTATGGTAAATTTTTACTCGAATTAAGTAAAATTAACGGTTTACATTTTACCAATTTGCGTTAAGATGTATATATGCCTGAAACAGAGTGTTGTTTCAGTCTTTATAGACAGCGCTTTCTAGGTTACTGAGCGTTATCGATCTAGACTGATATTCGCTGTATATCGGGTAAAAGTTTACTATATCATCCCACGAGGTATGCCCATCATGACCAAATCAGATAAGATCACCATCGACCCCGAAGTATTCGCGCGGACGATTCTCGCCGGTAACCCCAAGGCGCCCGACGAAGAGAACAAGGTTTATATCAAGCGCCAGCTGCGTCTTTATCTAGAGGCGCTCCTGATGATTCAAGACTTCAACAACTTAGAAAACACCCAGTTCGATATCGCAAAGGAAGAGCAACGCGCCAAGATCTTGCAGAAGATCATGGAACGTCGTTACTAGGAGGCCGTCATGAAGCAACTACGTCAATATTCATCTTACGCCTTAGGGGCATTCGGCCATGACGCCTTCTACGCCACATTGAGCACGTATTTCATGCTCTTTGTTACGAGCCAGCTTTTTGATACCGCTAACAAGGCCTTCAATACCAAAATGATCGGCTACGTCACTTTGATGATGACGTTCATCCGCATCGCCGAAATCGCCTGTGACCCGCTGATTGGCGGCATGGTCGACAACACCCAGACCCGTTGGGGCAAGTTCAAGCCGTGGCTCTTAACCGGGGCGATCATCAGCAGCCTGATGCTAATGTTGATCTTCACCAACTTCGGCGGCCTGGCGACCAGCCAACCACTCCTTTACTTGATCCTTTTTGGCATCGCCTTCATCGTCTTGGACATCTTCTACTCGTTCAAGGACATCTCCTTTTGGTCCATGTTGCCTGCTCTATCTACCGAATCCAAGGTCCGCGCGACCTTCGGCACCATAGGCCGCTTCGGCTCGACCTTAGGCGCACAAGGCGTCCCGATCATCATCTACCCGCTGGTGATTTTCTTCTCTCAGACCTTCTCCCACACCACTGGCGACACCAAGACTCGCGCCGGTTGGCTCGGCTTTGCGACCGTCATCGGCCTGATCTCCTTCTTAGGCGCCTTGGCCGTTGCGCTAGGCACCAAGGAAAAGCAGAACCTGTTGCGTAAGAACACCGAACACGTCCGCTTCCGTGACGTCTTCAAGGTCATCGGGCAAAACGACCAGCTCATGTGGTTATCACTCGCATACTTCCTCTTCGCCTTGAGCTACGTCGTCACCAACTCCCTGACCGCCTATTACTTCACCTATGTCCTCGGCGCGGCCGATAAGTTCTGGCTAGTCGGGGTCATCACCGCCATCCTCGGAATCGTCTCCGTCGTCCTTTTCCCAACACTAGTCGCCTGGATCCATCGCGAACGCATCTTCGTCGGTGGCATCACGATGATGTTCGTTGGCTACCTCCTGTTCTTGCTCGCGGGTACCAACACGACCATGGTGCTCGTCGCCGTCGCGGTCTTCTTCTTCCCGTACCCGATGATCTTCCTCGCGGCCTTGATGACGATCACCGATTCGGTCGAATATGGCCAATGGAAAAACGGTACCCGTAACGAATCCGTGACGTTGTCCGTCCGCCCCTTGATCGATAAACTCGCCGGGGCGATTGCCATGGGCGTTGTCGGTCTCGCCGCCGTCCACGCCGGCATGGTCGGCAGTGCGTCGCCAGACAGCATCACTGCAGGCGAACTCACCGTCTTCAAGACTTACATGTTCTATGTCCCAATGATTCTCCTGATTCTCAGCGCGTTCGTCTACTCGACCAAGGTTAAGTTAAGCGAATCCCGCCACACCGAGATCGTCCGCGATCTGGAGCGGAAGTTGCGCGGGGAAGAAAAGGTGCAAGCTTAATAATAAAATAGATAAGCGTCCCCTCACGTGAGCGGACGCTTATTTTTAACATAGTTCAGATAGATATCTACTATTTTACAAGTGCCGTCGATTATACTCTGGATAAATAATGCCTAAGATACAATCGAAATCATGTGCATTTACTATATCGATCCTTTACGTTTTGGAAGCATTAATCACGACTGTCCTGGAGTGTAAAAGTATATCTTCCAATGATTTTGAAATCGGTTTATTGATAATTAAGTAATCTATTTTCTCAATGGGCAGCGTTATATAATTGTACGACCTGTCAAATTTTGAATTGTCCATCAATACGATTGATTTATAACTGTGATTCGCAAATACGCGCTTAATTGTCGCCTCCTCAACGTTGGAATCCAAAACCCCTAATGTTGACAAACTTCTCCCCGAGAAAAAGAATAAATCGGCATTATATCGTTTAATTGTGGCTTCTGCATCATTGCCAGTTAAACTATTCGTATTTCCACTAATTATTCCACCCGTAGATATAATTGTGTTGTAGGCATTACGACACAGAATCTGCGCTGTCTTAGGACCATTTGTTAAAATTGTTAGATATTTCTGTTTGAGAATCTCTCGAGCAAGATACATACATGTCGAACTAGAATCTAAGAAAATAAACCGCGATTTTGCAATTAATTTTGATGCTGCATACGCTATAAGTTGTTTGCTTTCTTGCTCCGTAGATTCACGAATCTGATATGGTATTTCATCAGAATTTTCAATAAATCGAGCACCTCCACGTGTACGTATGATCAGATGTTGTTGCACCAACTGTGATAAATCTCTACGAACAGTCGCAGGACTTGCAAACACTTTTCGACAAATTTCTGATACATTCATAAAATCTTCCTGTCGTAATAACTCTACTATCTCATTTTGTCTAATTTGATTACTTGCACCCATGAGTTTATCCTCAAATTAAAAATAAGGAGATCCTTTTAACCGATTCTCCCTACCGTCAACCTTATCTCACTAATTAAACAATCCCTACCAGTGCCAATACAATTGCAAGTGCCATAACTCCTAATAACACCAGATTTGGGTTAACTCGCTTATTCAAAGCATACAAGCAAAGTAACGTTAACCCTAAAGGAACAATTCCAATAAATATTTGATCCAGATATGTCTGTAACTTAACTGCCGTTCCATTTTTAATTGGAATCGATAAAGCTGACGTAAATTTAACCATAGACGATGTCATTCCACCAATCATCAATAATCCCAAGATACTTGCACCCTTAGTCAACAGCTCCATGATGCCACTATCGTGCATCTTCTCCAAAAAACTAGAACCTACAGTAAATCCAACAACAGTTAAATAATAGCGGCAAAGTAACGCAGGAATATTAAAAACAAGTAGGAAAATGATAGGTCCAAGAACAGATCCCGTAGATGCAAAACTAATACCTAACCCCGCGGCAATCACGCGTAGAACCCCCCAGAATATTGAATCTCCAATTCCTGAAAGTGGACCCATTAAAGCGGTTTTCAAAGCAACAATCGAATTCCCATCAAAATCTTTATTGCGACTATTTTCCCTTTCCATTGAGGCAACAAGACCCATCGCGAAGGTTCCGACATATGGGGTGATGTTATAAAAAGTAGTACTACGAATTAATGCTTGGCGATGTCCCTCTTTGTCTTCCTTGTAATAGTGATCGAGTACAGGCAGCATAGTCCAAACAAACCCTGGAGCTTGCTGACGAGTTTGCCCACCAGCACGACCGGCAAAACAGCTGATAGAACGCCAGAAAATTCCGTTGATCATTTTCTTATCATCTTTGCTGAGCTCTTTTGAGATTTTCATTTTAAAAAGTCCTCCACATCATCGTTATTTTCGTCGTCGCCTTTTGCAACGAACTGTGTCGTCTCAACATGAGTCTGATCGTGTTTTAACTTCAAGAACCTACGATCTGCATTAGTAGATAGTATTACCGCAATAACCCCGATTGCAGCAACCGCAACCATTGGTAACTTAAGATACGCAACCAAGATGAATCCAACAAAGTAGTACACCGCAAGTTCTTTACTCCATAACATCTTAAGCAAGATTGCAAATCCAACCGCAGGTAAGAACCCACTCATGGCCGTGAGTCCGTTCATTACAATTTTAGGAATGCTATTTACAAATGATTGAACCGCGCCACGTCCAACCAAAACACCAAAGAATACAACTAATGCAAATAAGAAAAAGCGGCAGAACCAAGCCCCAAAGTGAAGCCGTACAATTCCTTTACCATTATCACGTTCAGCATCTCTATCCATGAATGGGACTAAGAAACTTAGAACCACATTATTAACAAACATTGTCATAATACCCGCCAACACACCAATTGGAACAGCAATCGCTAACGCAGCTTTTGGAGATACACCGCCAGTAGTTAAGCTAAAGACAACTGCAAAAACAGTTGCTGCCGCAGGCTCGGCAGATACTGCGCCGCCAATATTAACTGCACCCATAAAGATTGCTTCCAATGATGCCCCAATAATCGTACCTTGAGCAACATCACCCAACAGCAATCCAGTCACAGCACCTACGACAAGAGGCCGTTCTATCATGCTGACCCCTAAAATCCAGTTGCCTCCAAAACAAATGAAATACGCTAATGCTGCGATCGTTGCAATAGTTAAAGTACTCATTGTTTTAATCTCCTATTCTACTCAACATCTTTGATTAAAGTTGAAATCATTGTTTTATGGTCACTCGGCAGAACCTGGTTATAAGCTTCAATTCCACTATCAACAAGCTTCTTAAGTGCATCCATTTCTGGCTCATCAACAAAGAGATGCGGATTCAAACGAATACGATTCTCCCCAGGCTTAGGATTGGTAATTCTTCCGACATTAGCAACGTCAACTGAACCAACTTTACAGTTTTGAACGATCTTCAATGCATCAGCAATATTAGCCGTTAAAACAAATAAGCGCGTATCCTTTGCTCGCGGATTGTTGAACACCTTAATCGAATCATCAATTGATTTGATTAAAACTTTGATCCCCGTAGGAGTCGCCATCTGTAACGTCATTTGTTGAACTTTATTACTAGCCGCTGCATCATTAGCGACAACTACATGCGTCGTACTAAATTCTTTCGTCCAAACCAACGCAACTTGTCCATGAATTAACCGCTCATCAACTCGAATTGAAATAATCATTATTTTACCCCCATATTAAAAAAATTTTTCTTCATCCTGATTCTTTAACTTCATAGTACCTAAATCAATATACTGTGGTGTTGACTCACTAATCATCTTCTTTAAATTTCCACTTGATAATGCTTCGCTAGATAATAATATCTGCAAAATAATTGCCAAATTTGTCTGCGTAATAATAAATACCTTCTTATTAGTCGTTGAAACTTGCTCCACAACCTTCTGATTAACGCTACCTCCATAAATATCAGTAAAAATTACGCCTTCGTCATCAACTCCAATATCATCAATGAATTTTTTTATATCATCAATATAATTTGTATTAGTTCCATCATCTTCAAGATATGCGTTAATCGTCTTTAGATCTTTTCTTCCGAGTAAGACCGAAACTGAACTTGCAAATCCATCAGCCAATTTACCATGTGTTGCTACTAAATATTTTCTCAAAGATAAACCTCCAGTATATAATTACGTTTGCAATTAAATTTGATTTGATCAATAAAATGATTGTTATTCAGAATATCTTTCCCTTTCGCTCAATTTATACATATATACCTTTTTTTCGATCTTAACGTGGTATGATACAACCAGCAAATAAAATGATAGGAGAACAACAGCATGCATAATCTTTCTCGATTAACAAAACACGGAATTATATCAGCCTTAGCAATCGACCAACGACCAATTTTAACCGTTATGTTTGAAAACGCGGGTATCCATCAACCTAGTAAGCCGATCATTGAATCATTCAAAACCATCATTACTGAAGAACTAACACAGTACGTATCCGCCATCCTTCTTGATCCCTATTTTGGCACTCCAGCTATGACAAAAATTACTAGTAAATGCGGCCTCATCGTCGCAATTGAAGACAATACCCATGGTTATGAAAATAATGACCGAATTCCTAAATTATCAAAAATATGGACTGTTGCTTACGCTAAAAATCATCATGCAGATGCAATAAAATTACTGGTCTACTATGATCCGGATGGAGAAGATTCTATCAATCACCGGAAAAGAAAGATTGTTGCTGATATTGGGCAACAATGTCATAAAAATGACATCCCATTCTTTTTAGAGTTGCTAACATACGATTCAACCAATTCATTAACTCCAACTCAATTTGCAAAAATGCGTCCACACAAAATACTCAACACCATTTCAGACTTCAACGACTCGCAATTCGCCGTTGATGTACTGAAAATAGAACCACCCGTCAATTTCCAATACGTTCAAGGGTATGCTACTAATGAAATAATTTATTCAAAAACAGAAGCACAAAAATACTTTCGAGAACAAAGTCAACTAATCACGACACCGTTTGTTTTTCTCAGTGGTGGTATCTCAATGTCACAGTTCGCTAACTTACTTAGTTTTGCCAAAGAATCCGGATCTTCTTTCAACGGTGTATTGTGTGGCCGTGCAACCTGGGCAGACGCCGTCAACATTTTTGTAAAACATGGTGAACCCGCACTAAGACAGTGGGCAAAAACTATCGGAAAAGTAAGACTTGAACAATTGAACAATGCAGTTTTGTCAAACTCAACAATTTTTTAGTAATCGCCTCCAATATTTAGACATCTAAAGTCTTCCCGACCCTACTGTTAAATTATATAAACAATTATGGTGTTGCTTTCGGAAAAATTTGCAAACGTTTTCGTTAGCAAATTTTTCCTTCGCCTCCCTAATATCAAACTGCTTCTTCTTATACTCACAAAACCTCTTTATTATAAAGCATCTTTATGTACAAATCCGGATATAGTAACCGTTTTCCCTAAACCACCAATCGCACCCCATTAACCACATTCAGCACCAACACACCCAACACAGTCACTCGGTACAACAGCAGCACCCGCTTCGATGAGATTTTACTACTCAATACCGCACCAAAATAGCCACCACACACTGCCGCCACGCCAATGAATAGCAACACAATACCAGAGATCTGTATGCTGTGAATCATCGGCACGCTACTAGCAATCTTGGCGAGCTGCGAGAAGAAGATGGTGATGATCGAATAGGTGGTTGCCGTCTTGGGTCTGAACGAAAATACCGCGATCAACAATGCCACGTTGATTGGACCACCACCGATACCTAACAGCGTTGCGATTGCACCAAGACCGATCCCGCTGAGAAACAACAACCACAATCGTAGCTGTGGTGTAAATTGCAAGTTTAGTGGCCGCGTGAAGATCAGTGCCAACACCAGTGTGATGATCAGTAACACGATCTGAATTAAGTTAACCGTATGCTCGTTAGGTAGCCAGCGCGTCAATGCAACCAACAACCAGTTGCCTAAGATACCACCGATAACTGATCCGACCGCTAGGCGTAAGGCCTCTCCCCATTGAATCTGGATGCCGTTTTTGGCTTGCTTATACGTTGAGACCAACGACATGATGAACACCGCAAAGCTCGAGTAGAAATTGATTGCTAACAACGTGCTGGCGCCGATTGCGTCTAGGGCGGGCTTGATAATGACTCCGCCACCCATCCCCGAAATCGCGCCGATGATATTTGCGCATAAGACGATGATAAAATAAATGATCCCGATCACGACAATAATGATCGCCTCCTATACAAAAAGTGCCCACCAGCTTGGTGAGCGAGCTCGTTCACAACAATGGATAATGCGTCGCAATAGCCCCTAGACAATGCTGATACATGGCCATGAAGCTAACATGATTGGCCGAAGCCAATAGGCGTACCGATTCATATTCCGGTGTCACCTTGACTAGTTGGCGGTCTAAGAAGCCACATTTGACCTTCAACACGCCGATATCTAAGGCCAATTCGTCAAAGCGTCGATCTAATATCGCCCGCGGCATCGCGACGCCTCGCACCCCAAATGTCGATGTCCCAATCAATAACTCCCGCTCAAAACGCTCGCGGTCTTGTAGCTGACACAACAACGTCAGCTGATAGCCTGGACGATTCTTCTTCATCATCACTGGTGTGTAATATACGTCCAGCGCCCCTTTGGCCAGCAAATGCTGAATCAGGTCTCCTAAGACTTCTCCCGTCGTATCGTCTAATTCACACGTCAGGCTATAGACCTGATCTTTTTTTTTTCGTCAACATCGAGTAATACCGCACGTAACACGTTGGGATGGGCGAATTGCTTCGTGCCAGCACCATAGCTGATTGCCTCAACGGTACCGTTGAGTTCTTCGACGAAATAATCAGTCAACGTTTTGACTAAAGCTGCGCCAGTCGGGGTCGTCACCTCACCTTCGATGTCAAAATCGCTGAGCGGCACTCCTCGGAGCATCTCTAAAGTTGCCGGTGCCGGTACCGGGTACAGACCGTGGGCGACCTGTACCTTACCATGACCAGTCGGCACCGGTGTACACTCGATCTGCTCAACGCCCAACAAATCAATCGCGATGCAGTTCCCGATGATATCTATGAGCGAATCCATCGCCCCGACCTCGTGGAAGGCCACGTCTTCAAGCGGCACACCGTGGATCTTGCTTTCCGCCGCAGCAATCGTCGCAAATACCTTCTGACTCATGGCCTTGACGTGCGCGTTCAGGTCGCTGGTGTCGATCATCTGCTTGATTGCTGCGTAATGGTTGTGTTGATGACCAGCGCGTACGTGTTCATGCCGATGCCCGGTTGGTGGCAAAATCTCTGTGCCGAACGTCAATGTCAGATGATTGGCCGTGATGCCGTGTTGATTAACCGACTCGATTGCCATCGTGAAGTCGAAATTGACGACCTTGCGTAACTCCTGCTGCACAACTTCGGCATCCGCACCTAGCCCACACAAAGCGGCCAGCGTCATATCGCCAGCGATTCCGTAACCACAATCAAGATATAATGTTTTAGTCATGGTCAGCCACCTGATTCAGCCGGCGCAGCATCAAACCTGCCTGATACGCGGCCCCGAACCCATTGTCGATGTTGACCACCGACAACCCTGATGAGCAACTCGTCAGCATCGATAATAGGGTCGTAATACCTTGAAGGTTAGCCCCATAGCCCACCGATGTTGGCACCGCGATGACTGGCGCGTCGACTAGGCCTGCCAACACGGTTGGCAACGCCCCCTCCATACCCGCAATGGCAATGATCACGTCGGCTTCATTCAACTCGGCCTCATAGCTCAACAGCCGATGCAATCCGGCAACACCGACATCATAAAGGTGCTCAACATGCATGCCCATCCACTTCGCAACGCCAATGGTTTCGCGGGCGATCGCCAAATCAGAAGTCCCAGCACACACCACATACACAGTACCAAGAGGCAATGTCGGATTAGCAAGTCCCGCCGTCAACAGTTGTGCCTGCGCATTATAGTGGAGACCGGTAAATTGTTGCTTGAGTACCGAATACTTCGCTTCATCGACACGCGTCGCCAATACCGGCTCGTCTTTATCCAATAAAACCTGCATGATCTGGGCAATCTGGCCAGCAGTCTTGCCACTACCATAGATGACTTCTGGAAAACCTTTACGGTTGACCCGGTCGACGTCGACCTTTGCGATATCAATATCGACAAATTTCATGATGGTTTCCTCCTTACTCACAACGACAGAATAGCATCGGTAGTAATCGCGCTGTATCACTATCACTGCAAACGATTGCAACGCCGCAAAAACAGCGCAAAAAAACACCACCAAAGTCAATCCTTGGTGATGGTCACTTACAGTTGCATCAGCTGTTCACGCTCTGATCCCGTCAATGCTTCGCTATCCACGTCCAAGACTAATCGGTGCGTCTCGTCTAGCGCCAACACGCGATCGACTAAGCCCATGATCTGCGAATAATTGTGACTGGACAAAATAATCGTCTTGCCTGCCTCTTTTAACACCGCCAGCAAAGTAAGTAACTGTTGCCGATAATGTGCCGACAGTCCCCCGAATGGTTCATCCAACAGAATGGTCTCAGGTCCCATCGTCAACACACACCCTAGCGCAACGAGTTTCTGCTCACCACCGGAAAGTTGATACGGCACTCGATCACGTAGCCGCTCAATCTTCAACAGCGTCAGCACATCGTCAACCCGTTGCGTAACCTCTGAAGTAGCCAATCCCAACTGCTGCGGTCCGAAGGCAAGTTCTGCTTGCACTGAATCAGTAAACAGCTGGACACTGCTATTTTGAAATACCAAGCCCACTTCCTGTCGGAGCAGACCAAAATCAGGCTTTTGCCCCCGATACAATAAGGTGCCACTGCTCGGCGTCAGCAGACCCGTGAGCATTTTGAATAATGTTGATTTACCAGAGCCGTTAGGACCCATGAGCGCCACGCACTCACCCGCTTTAACTGTGAAGCTGATATCAGCAAGCCCGGCAGTCGTCGGATAATCATAGCTGAGTTTTTCTAATGTGAACATGGTGGCCTCCTTCAGTTCATCGCAAAGCCGATCGCCACAGCGATCAACGCACAATCACCTGCCAGCATACGCCAGTCATATTGTCTCATGTGCCAAGCCGCTGGCACTGCCATGCCGGTATACCCGCGCAGTTGCATCGCGGCATACAACTCACTAGCCTCGCTACGACTCGTCAGGTACAGTCGCCCCAAGACCTCACCCGTCAGCTTCAGGGGATGCGGTGGCGTGCCACAGCTACGCAATTGGACCGCCTGTAAGGTTTCTTGCATCCGCGCACCGAGGACATGGCTGTATTTGATCGTGATGTCTAACGTCAGCACAAACAGGCTCGGAACATGTAGCTGGCGCAAGCCGATCAGCAACTCAGCCCAGGTCGTTTGGTGGCGAAAAATCTGGACGGTCCCCATGACTAGCACGATTTTGAACACCCAAATAAGTGCAACTTCAGGCGGCGACCATAACAAACTAGGTAAACTGATCATCAAAGCAACCAATAGTGTTTTGATCAGCGACCACAAATACGCCCCGATCTGGGCAGCAGGCATCAACACTAGCTCACCCAGAAACAACAACGCTAACCCCCACAGCAGCAACATATTGCGACAGGTAACTGTCACCAGCACAAGCGCTAATAGGTGTATCAACTCCACCCATGCACTCCGCCGCGTGTGCTGAATCACCCGTGGCTGGTTAAAATGCATCAATATGTGCTGCAGTCCGTGCAGATTACGCGTCAAGAACCGACTTCCGCGACTAGGCACGCGGCTCCTTACGGGTTGCCTCAACCAACTAGGCAGATCAGGCTTGCTTACTTGCATGACGCGCCTCCACCAACTTGACCACCAACGCAATCAAGAGTAACGCGGTCGCCGCTGACAAAAGATACCCCAGCGGTGCCGAGATACCACTCAAGCCATAATCGGCCATCACAGCATGCCAATCAAAGCCATGCGCCATGCCGCGAGGAATCGCCGCCGGCAAGCCATCTGCCTTCAGGTTATGCAGTAATTCTTGTTGTCCCCACTCGCCCCAAGCCGTTCCACTCGCCAATAAGCCCAACGGCGATAACACGGCCAGCCCGATCACGCCAGGCAACCAGAACTTCGCCAAGCCTCGCGCTGGGGTTGGATCTTGATAAAGCTCTTCCGGCGCGTGACTGTGCACGTAACGATACACCAGCCACGTTACTGCCGCTTCCAGCCAGCCGATCACGATCAGATGCACCCCAACCATCGCCGGGACACTGACACTCAGTGGATACGGGTTATACAGCGGCGCGCCGCTCGCCGACCGTGCAATCAACGGTTGCAGCCCTAACTCGATGCTAGCAGCCAACGCTGCAAAATTGATACCCACATAGCCTCCAACAAAAGCCCCAAGCTGTGGATGGCGATACCTTTTAAACAAGGCGAAGACCCCATAACCAACGAATGGCATGATGAAGCCCATGTTAAAGACATTCGCGCCATACGCCAAGATCCCGCCGTCACCGAAGATGAATGCCTGAATCAGCAATGCTATCGATACCGCCAGACACGCCGACCAGGGTCCCAGCAAGATCGCCAATAATACGGCTCCGACAGCATGCGCCGTGGTCCCACCAGGAACTGGAACGTTAAACATCATCACCAAAAAAGCGAGCGCCGCCCCGACCCCTAGTAATGGTACAGTCGCCTGCTTCGCCTTGATCTGTACACGCGTTTTCTTCAATGACACCGTCCATACCGGCACCATCGCTGCAATCAACGTCGCACAAGTAGCCGGGCTCAAGTAATTGTCAGGAATATGCATGGTCTTAAACTCCTTCGTTTGACGATAATGACTTCTCAACAATCTCACTATAGCCGCCAACACCTGATAACGGTTGCGCAACTTAAGCAAACGATTGCGGGTATTTAATTGTCTTGTCATATCAAATTAAGAAGGACGATTTGTTATTTTACTGAGGCTGGCTGGCGGTGAATATACGCTTGTTTTCGATCCTATCTATTACAGCTTCGGCCATAGCCAGCGCGCTCACTGCTGGTGACATTTTCGGCATAAACTATGCGATTCACTATTATCACACATATACGCATCCCGGTCGTCACGCTAAATAGAACCAGCAGCGCATGACCGGTAACCAAAATGTTGGCGTTGTTGCGCTCACCCTGTATTTTCCACCGTCACGTAAAAAAGGCGGTACTCCGATCGCTCGGAATGCCGCCCACACCGTTTCACAGCGGCTGGTAAGACCACTGCTAGCGGTGAAAATATCTTGTTTTATAACACTATCTAACTGTTACTTTATCATCGGGCAAACGAATTGTCTACCATCAATTAAAGCTCACACCGCACTCGAAATAATCTGCGATCAAGCCGCCTTGAGACACGCTTGGATCTATTGCACCGCCGGGTCTTCATCCGCCATCATCAGATGCACCGACATGGTGGTAAAAGTCTGCGGTAGGGCCAAGATGTTCGGGTGATCACCAACGATCTTCTGTTCAGCATCTTTCAGCGCCTCTTCGAAGGTCGCCCGCGTCTTAAGCCCCATCCCGCGTGCATAACCCGGTTTTTCGGCGCCAACGATGTAAATTGCGCTGGTATCTTTTTCCGCCAAACCCGCACAAGCCATCATGGAGAACCCATGGAACGGATGGAAGGCATTGGCAAAGCGATACTTGCGGATATATTCTTCATTGGTCCCGAAATATTCACCCAGCCGATTCATGTCGCTGAGCTTGTTCATGTTCATGCCGTCTTCCGTCCAGACCTTATACAATTCGCGCATATATGGCCACCGAGTATCATTGAAGAAACCATTACACAAGCTGGAACAGATGAAGACACAGTGATCAGACATGATCCGCTTGAAGCGGATGACCTGCGCGGACAGTGCCTGCATCAACATGATCGGATCCGTCCCCATCCCATCACCATAGTGGAATTTTTGCGGCATACCAAAGACGATCACGTCATATTTCTTCTGCGCCCAAGGGACGAACGTCCGCTTGTTGGCTGTCTGCCAAGCATGCGGCTGAAATTCATGCGCCCAACCAGAATTGATTTCGATCTGGTCAGAATGACTGTCCAAAACCGCATCACAGCAGAAGAACTTTTTGCCCATCGACTTCTCTTGCCACTGCCCGATTTCATCAAACTTGTGGCGCATGGTCGAATGCGTCGATACCGGCACGAAGTCTGGCTTATGCATGACTGCCGGCACGTGATGGGCGGCGATCGAGCGCCAGTGATTCAACCCGGTTGCACAATGCTTATAACCACCGGAATAACCACCATAGGGGTTACCTTGCGTGTGGCCGATCATAATTGCAACATCGGCATCATAGACATATTTGTTCAAGAACACCCGGTCACCAGACGCATCGGTACCACAATCAACGAGGTGTTCGTAATCTTCAGAATCATGGTTGATGATCTGATGTTGGTGCCAGAAGCGATAGAAGATATCATCACCTAGGATCGTGTGGATTTCTTCTTGCGTATTCTTCGGATGTAAACCATTAGAGCAGATCAACAAAATGTTCTTGTCTGGCACTCCCACTTCGCCGAGTTGCTTCAAGATCAGCTTGATTGCCATTTTTCGATGCGAAGTCGGCTGATTGCCGCCCTTGACGATGTCTGGGAAAATAATCACGACTTTAGAATCAGGCTTGGCCAGTTTGGCCAAGGGGGCCATCCCCACCGGATGATTCAAAGACTCTAGATACGCCTGTTCCAGCTTCTCCGCCGGAATTCGTGGCGGATCTGGTACCGTCACCCCGGGAATAAAGACGTCTGTATCGTCTGGCAGTTGAGCCGCCATTTTTCCGGCACCATATTCAAATTCAAACTGCTTCATGTTTTGCCACCCCACTCACATACTTTTGCACGATCGCGACGAATTGCTCTGGGTAAAAGCCGATATGTTCAGAGAAATTCGTCAATGCAATCAGCCCACCATCAACATCTGGTAACCCAGCAATGGCTGCGGCATTAGCTTCCTTAAGTCCACCACCGTAAATTACAGGCAAGTCGCGACCCACCACCTCGTGGATGTACGCCGCCACTTCCTGAATCGCATCACCATCAGGCACCGGACGATTCGGCCCAATTGCCCAGATCGGCTCGTAAGCGATTTTCAGTTTGGCAACATCGACTTTGGTCGTATCAAAAGTCAGCTGCTGTTTCAACACTGCTCGCCAACTACCATCGTCGCGGGCTTCAGCTGCCTCGCCGACACAGTACAACACGTCGAGACCCGCACGCTGCGCAGCTTGGATCTCACTTTCCAATTGCGTGTGAACCGCCTGTTGAATGGTGTCTTCATCTGTACAAACCGTGCGCAACGCTGCCACCTTCGCCGCCCGTTCTTCACTATGTGCAATAATCGTGTCATGAACACCCAACCCCAGCATCGCACTTGCAGGACGCATCGTCGTGTAGGCCCCGATATTGGGTGAATCAATCGTGTCTTCGCCGATAACCCCTTGACAGCCGATCCTAATCGGTGACGCTGATGTCTTCGCCTTTTGGGCACTTAACAGGTATGCTTCGGGTAAGTAAAACACGAACCGATAATCGGCCGCTGAAAACTGGGCGATCTGTGAATTCAAAGCGGTCATGATTGCCGCCCCCCAATCCCGATCGGTCAACGCATAGTCGTTAACCCCGCCTAGAGAGCGTGGGATATCGAAACGCTTGAGATTAACGTAGATCGATTTCATGCATGGTACCTCGCGACGTCTTCGGCGTGACCGAGCATCCCGAATTGCACAATCAACGTCCCCATGATTTCTTGTGTTCCTTGTGCAACAGCTTCGTTCAGGCGCGCTTGTGCGGCATCGGCCGGGCTGTTGGTCGCCACGAGCGCCATCACTGGCGCCATGAACGTCCGCGGATCGATATCGTCCGGATGGGCCGCTAACAAGTCATAAACACCTTTGACTGAGGGTTGATTGGCGAATTCATGATCATGTGCCGCTAACTCACGGAAGTTACGCGTTGTCGCCAAGCGAATATCAGAATCGATATTGATCTTGTTGATGCCACAGGTGATCGCAGTTTTCAACTGATCGATGGGAATCCCGCCGCTACCATTGATCTTACCGCCGTAACGGTTGGCTTCTTCGACGATGTATTGCGGAATCGTTGAAGAACCATGAGACACCAAGTTGACATCAATATCTTCGTCTAAGAACAGTTCCTTGATAGCGGTGATGACTTGCATCCGCAACTTAATATCCGAGCCTTTGTTTGCGCCATGCTTGGTTCCATAAGAGATCGCCAGTGAATCGACTCCGGTACGTTTAACGAAATCTAATGCTTGCAAGGGATTAGTGTAACTCGAGTTTTTGGCGTGGACATGATCTTCAACACCAGCAATAACGCCGAGCTCCCCTTCAACCGTCACATCAAATTGATGGGCGTAATCGACGACTTGCTTAGTCAACGCAACGTTTTCTTCATACGCATGTGCAGAACCGTCGATCATGACTGAGGTATACCCACCATCGATACAAGCCTTGGCCACATCGAAGGTTAGCCCGTGATCAAGATGCAACACGATCGGAATTGTGGCAGTCTTGGCCTTTTCTTTCACATAGTCACCAAGCAACTTAGCCCCTTTGGTGATGTCTGCCAGTGTCCCATTCTTGAAGTCGGCACGGCCAGAGATGAACGCATTGCCAAGTTGCGCCCCTTGGAGCAGAAGCGGGGCGTGCATCGCCTCATGAATTGCAATCGCCGCATCGACTTGTTCCAGCGTATTCACGTTGAACGCCGCCTGCGCATAGCCTAGCTGATCGGCTGTTTTGAGTAAAGCATTCCCGTTCACTAACACGATCTACGCCTCCTTAAGCCGTGTAGCTGGCAAGCTTGTCAGCTTCAGACAACGTTGCGTTCATTTTACCCTCAGTGTAACCTTCAGCATCGATCGCAACATATAAAAATCCGAGTTGCTTGAATTCCGCGGTAACCTCTTCACGTTGATTTAACAGTGCTTCGATCATCGTCGGTGCTACTTCCAGGCGCACGAGGTCGCCATGATGCCGAACCCGTACTGGATTGAATCCAATACTACGCATATAGCGCTCGCCGACAATCACCTGGTTGATCATCGCCGGTGTGATGTGCGTGTTGTAGGGAAAACGGGAACATAACGAACATGATGCGACCTTGTTCCAGACATCAATTCCGTCTTGCTTGGCCAACCGCCGAACATCTTGCTTGTAATAGCCCGCTTCTTCCAATGGGCTGGATACACCTGCGTCATCACGTGCCTTCATCCCTGGTCGGAAGTCTTGCGCATCATCCATGATCATGCCGTCAAAAATAGTTGTAAAGCCATGGCTAGCCGCAACATGCTTGATGGTGGCATACAATTCCTTCTTGGAGTGATACCAAGTATTCGGCCGGTTGTTAGCAATCGCTGGATTAGTTAATTCATGCATAAATGCCGCTTGAAAGTTAACGCCGACAGCTTCGGCGGTTTTCATCGCCTTGTCGAATTCTTCGTCGGTGAATAACTCAGAGTTAACGATCACCGCCAAAACGTTGTCTTTACCTAAAACCTCAACCGCTTTATTGGTCAGATAAACACTATCGATCCCACCGGAAAAAGCGATCGCGACTTTGGCCTGCTTCTTGATCAAATCAACTAATACTTGTTCTTTCGTTTCCATTCTTTCACCCTCATTTTTTCTGTACGGTTTGCCGTGTTAACAACTGATAGGGGAACTCGACTGTGACGGACATTTTACGTTGTCGATTCAAACGCTCCATGATCATCCGCACACTCATGCGACCTAATTCGTCTAGGGGAATGTGCACTGTGGTCAAAAGCGGCTTGTAATCTTGGATCAGATCAATATCGTCGATGGAGATCACCGAGACATCGTTTGGAATGTCGTAACCTAGCTCGGACAATGCCTGGACAGCACCAATACCGGCTAAGTCGTTACCGCAAAAAACGGCAGTAAAGCGTGGGTCGTATTTGTCCAACAGCGCTTGATAGGCACTCTTAATGGTGAAGCGACACTCAACAATACTGTCACTTGAGACCTTATCGTTAAAAAAGCGCATGGTATGGGCATAGCCCTTGTAACGCATCTCACCTGCAGTTTCGCCAAGATACATAATGTTCTCATGCCCTTGAGAATGTAGGTAATTGACTGCCGTCATCGCTGCAGAATAACCATTGCAGATGACCTGATCGAGGTTGGAATACAACAACTTATTCAAGCCGACATAGATGTAACGCCTAACGTGGTTGCGAATCTTGTCATAAAGCCAATCGTCAAATTTGCCTAAGATGAAGACCCCGTCGACTTGATGCGTCGCAAAAAATTTTGCTGCATCACTCTTGCGTAGTGCCGCTGATAGCACTGAGAACTCAACTAAGTTGCCATTGATCACGATCTCTTTTTCGATCACTCGCGCCAACTTCATGAAGAACGGATTATAGTCATCTTGATCTAATCGGGCAAAAATGATGCCAAAACGTAGTTGCTGAATCTCTGCATCCTGATCGCCTTTTTTCAAGCTTTGGGCGGTCTTGTTCGGGACGTAATGATGCGCCTTAGCAATCTGCCAGATCTTTTCCTTCACTGCGTCTCGCGCAACCTTTTCTGCGTTACCGTTGAGCACTCGCGAAACTGTTGATACCGAAACGCCAGCCAACTGAGCGATATCTTTTAACGTCACTTGATTTGTCATCACGCATTCACCATGATCCTTCTATATTCGGCATTGAAGCCATGTCCATCCTGACACGCCTACAATCGTTTGATTTGTCTCCCTTCGCTCATTTTGCAAGTGTGCGTCATGTCCGCCCCCTCTCAACACTGTTAAGTTTAGGCGAACGCTGACGCAACCTAGAGCAAAGTTATGCAAACGTTTTACTAAAGGTTAGCACGTTTGCGTAGTTAGAGATACTGCCTTCCATCGCCCAAGTGCAATCGTTTGCGTTATCCTAGTCTTATCTAGGCCCAAAAACAGCCCCCAACATCTGCCGCGAGGTAGATGTTGGGGGCTGTTGAGCGATTTATGCATCAGCTAATACCGCATCGATTGCGGCAAGTTCGGCTGACGTAAAGGTCAGATGCTCGAGGGCCTGCAAGTTCTCTTCCAGCTGACTGACCCGTGACGCGCCAATCAAGACGCTGGCGACCGCCTTTTGGCGCAAATTCCACGCCAACGCCATTGCGCTAAGGCTTTGATGACGATCGATGGCGATCTGATTCAGCTTCTTGACTGTCGCGATCGTCGCCGCCACCCGCTCAGGATGCAAAAACGGACTGGTCGGCCGCGCGGCGCGAGAATCGGTGGGAATCCCGTTGAGATAACGATCCGACAGCAACCCTTGCGCCAATGGACTGAACGTGATCACGCCGAGATGTTCTGCTTCAAGCGTCTGAAACAGGCCATTTTCCGGCTCCCGAGCAAACATGTTGTAGCGTTGTTGCTGGATGACGAACGGCGTCTTCAACTCGCGGAAGAGCTTCGTGATCGCGCGCGTCTGCTCAGGCGCATAATTCGAGATCCCAATATACAACGCCTTGCCTTGGCGAACCAACTGATCAAGCGCTAGCGCGGTTTCTTCCAGCGGCGTGTTGGGATCCATACGGTGGTGATAGAAGATATCGACGTAATCCAGCCCCAGCCGCTGGAGGCTCTGGTCACACGACGCAATCAGCGACTTACGCGACCCCCAGTTGCCATAAGGCCCAGGCCACATCTCATAACCTGCTTTGCTGGAGATGATCAGCTCGTCGCGGTGCGCGGCCAGCTGCCGCTTCAAGATCTGGCCAAAATTGCGCTCTGCGCTGCCCGGCTCCGGGCCATAGTTGTTGGCGAGGTCGAAGTGCGTGATGCCATGATCAAAAGCGGCCTCGACGATCGCCTCTTGATTGCTGATCGGATCCACGGAACCGAAGTTATGCCACAGGCCTAGTGAGATGGCCGGTAGCCGCAAGCCGCTGTGACCAACTTGATGATATGGCATCGTGTCGTAGCGGTGAGAATCGGGTTGATACATCTAATCACCTCATTAATTTAAGTAAGCGCACTCAGCATACCACTTTCCACCGGTTTCACGTGAAACTACTCAACGCTTAGGAAAATCGGCCGCCCGATTGGTGAAGAGGCCATCCGCTCCCCAGTTAAGCAGTTCATTACCGCGAGCCAGCGAATCCACGGTCCAAACGTTGACCGCATAGCCGCGTGCATGCATCAGCTGGATCTGCGCTCGCGTCAGGCCAGTTGCTTCCGGATGGATGGCCTCAGCATGACAAGCCTGCGCGTTCAACACCCAATCAGCCCCCAAGCTCGCGTGACCGAATAACACCGCAAAGCGGGTCTGGGGACGTAGCGCCTGCAACTTCAGCAACATCACCTGAGAAAATGACGATACGAGTACCTCTACCTCAAGCTGGTCTAGGGCTGCAGCAAACTGCGACGAAGCTCATCGGCCAGTTCATTGGCGTTGGCACCCACAACCGCCTTCAGCTCAATGTTGGCATTCGTCTGCGTCCGGTTCAAGAACGCGACTAAGTCAGCCAGCGTTGGGACTCTTTCGTCGGCAAACTCGGCGCCGAACCAAGCCCCAGCTGACAGCTTCTGCACATCAGCAAAAGTCGTCGCGGTCAAAAGCCCGGAGCCGTTAGTCGTTCGATCGAGATAATCGTCGTGTAACACCACCACATGTTGATCGCTCGTGATGCCAAGATCGGTCTCCAACCACTTCACGTCGTGCTTCGGTAATTGTTCAAACGCGGCCAGCGTGTTTTCCGGTGCCAGCGTATTCAACCCTCGATGGGCAAATCTGATTGTCATAATGTCTTTCACCTCACCTGTGACGATACGCTAGTGAAGCACATTAAACAATTGCCCGCAGAACAAAAAAAGACCCACCCGAAGGCTGCACTAGGCCCTGTCAAGTTGACAGATGAAATAATATAAAGTTTTGTCTGTTTCTAAACGGCTTCACTCCAGTATT
>CAKQZO010000010.1 GCA_934293835.1 uncultured Lacticaseibacillus sp.
CCCAAGCATGTGGATAAATCAACGGCGATCGCCGAACTGCAGGCGAAGACCGGCATCCCGGCGGCGCGGACGATCGTCTTCGGCGACGGCCTCAACGATCTGGGGATGCTACAGGCGGCAGGAGTCAGCGTGGCGATGGGCAACGCGGTGGCGGAAGTGTCGGCGGCCGCTCGCTTTCAGACGCTCAGCAATACCGAAGACGGGATCGCCCACTTCCTATCACAATATTTCGCATAGCAGCCCAGTGGCTGCTATGGTATCCGCTCGGTGCCGGTCTTTTGGAACGGTAGATTACTGGAATATTCGGGGACAAACAGGGGTTGTGGCTTTTGGCACAGCCCCATTTTTGGCCAAAAGTGGACGTAGGCGCGGTGACATGGTACATTGAAACCGCAAACAGAAAGGGTGGTAATCATGTATCAAGCAGATTCACAGCGTTATGCTCACGTGCCGTTGCGCCATGCGGGACAGTCCGGATTGCTTTTGCCGGCAGTGTCGTTGGGATTGTGGCAGCGCTTTGATGCGACCTCACCATACGCGGACCGGCGTGATTTATTGCTCCATGCCTTTGACGCAGGCGTATTCCATTTTGACGTTGCCGACCACTACGGGGCGCCTGAACTGGGATCAAGCGAGGTGCTGCTGGGCCGAGTGCTGGCCAATGAGTTGAAACCTTATCGTGACGAACTCGTGATCGCGACCAAAGGCGGCTTCCCGATTCATGAAGGGCCTTACGGCATCGGCCAATCGCGCAAAGCGATCATGCAGCATATTAACGGGTCACTCCGCCGGTTGCAAACCGACTATGTCGATGTGTATTACGCCCACCGGTTTGATGAGTTGACCCCGCTTGAAGAAACCGTGCAGGCCCTCGATGATGTCGTTCGTCAAGGCAAGGCGCTATACATCGGGATTTCGAATTTTGAAACCGAACAGGCACAAAAGGCGATCGCGTTATTCCGGGAACTCAAGACGCCGTTGGTCTTGAATCAGATGAGTTATAACCTGTTCAACCGTAACGTCGAAACGACAGGGTTGCTAGACACCTTGCGTGCCGGCGGCGTCGGGCTGATCGCCTATGGGCCGCTTTCGGAAGGGTTGTTATCTGATCGGTATTTGAACGGGTTGCCGGCAGATTTTGAGATCCATCGGACCAACAAGGCGACGCTCAAAGATGGCGCCGCAGCGGTGGTGGCCAAGCTCAACGCCCTCAACGAGATCGCGGCCAATCGCAACCAGACGCTATCACAGATGGCCTTGGCCTGGTTGCTTCGCGATCCGGTGGTGACGAGCGTCATCATCGGCACGACCAGCGCCGAACATCTGGATGCTAACTTGCAAGCGTGCGCCAACCTCACCTTCACCGCAGACGAGTTGGAAGCCATCGATCAGATCACGAAGTAAATGCAAAACGACTGCATACAAAGGCGCTGCGACTGGTGAAAGGTCGCAGCGCCTTTGGGTTTTCTGGCGAGTTAGTGGAAGTGGTCGAGGTGGGCCTTGAGGTATTGGGCGGTGTGACCCGAGCCTTCGGCAACGGCGGCAGGTGTGCCGGTGGCGATGATCTGCCCGCCAAAGGTGCCGCCTTCGGGCCCCATGTCGACGATGTGATCGGCGTTGGCAAGCATGTCCAAGTCGTGTTCGATGGCCAAGACGGTGCCGCCGTTAGCGATCAATCGCTGGAAGACCTGTAACAGCACTTGCACATCGAGGGGATGAAGGCCGACGCTGGGTTCGTCGAAGACAAACAGGGTCCCTTTTTGGGTGCGGCCCATGTGGCTGGTCAGCCTGAGGCGTTGCGCTTCACCGCCGGATAAGGCGGGGGTGCTTTCGCCGAGGTGTAGATAACCAAGTCCCATGTCGTGCAGCGTCAACAAGGTGCTGTGAATCGCGGGAACGTCGGCGAAAAGGGGCAAGGCGTCATCAACGGCCGGTGCGAGGATATCGGCGATGCTCTTGCCACGCCAGTGAATCTTCAAGACTTCCGGGGTGTAGCGCTGCCCATGACACGTCGGGCAGACGTCTTGCATATCTGGGAGGTATTGGATATCCAGGTTGATCGCACCGGTACCTCCGCAAGTCGGGCAGGCCCCGGCTTTGACGTTGTACGAGAAGTTGCTGGCCGTGTAGTGTTCGGCCTGGCTGGCCGGCAAGGCGGCAAACAGTGCGCGCAGGTGATCTAAGATATCGGTGTAGGTGGCCACCGTCGAGCGGATGTTCTTGCCGACTGGCGTCGCGTCGATCGCGACGACTCGCCGAAGACCGCCACGCTTGATGTTGGTGGTGAAGGCAGGCGCCGGCCGCTGTTTGGTGGCGGTCAAGGCGGGAACCAACGCATCGAAGATGAGCGTCGACTTGCCCGCTCCCGAGAAGCCGGAGACGACGGTGAAGCGGTTGATCGGCAGGCTGACGGTGAGGTCATGGAGATTGAAGCGGTCGGTGACGGTAACCCCGAAGAACTTCGTCGCCGGGGTCGGTTGCGGGCGCACTCGCAGCGTTGCTTCACCGGTCAAGAACGGACCGATCAACGAGTTAGGCGCCTGGGCGATGGCCGCAGGCGTGCCGAGGTTCAGCAGCCGGCCGCCAGCCCGGCCCGCCTCGGGGCCGATTTCTAACACCGTGTCGGCGGCTTGGATGATGGCGGTGTCGTGATCGACGACCACCACAGAGTTGCCTTGCGCTACCAGGCCACGCATGACGGTGAGCAAGCCCGCAACGTTAGCGGGATGCAAGCCGATGCTGGGTTCATCTAAGACGTACAAAACGCCGGTGGTCTGAGTCCGCAAGGTGCGCGCAAGCTGGATGCGTTGCAGTTCACCAGTGGAAAGGCTGCTGCCCGAACGCGCCAAAGAAAGGTAGCTGAGGCCGAGGTCTAGCAACGGTTGGAGAATCTGGTCGAGCTCGCGCATGATGTCTTGGGCGAGCGGCTGCATGGTTTGAGGTAGCCACGCGCGCACGGTGGGGAGCCAGTCATGGAGCGCTTCTAGCGACATCGCGGAGACTTCGGCGATGTTCTTGTCGACGAGTTGCTGCGTCAACAGCTCAGGCTTGAAGCGGGTGCCGTGGCAGGTCGGGCAAACACCGAACTCGTAGAAGCGGTTGAGACGAGCGATGGCGCGCTCGTTGGTAGTTGTCGCCATCGAGTCGGTGACGGCGTTGAAGGCATTCTCGTAGACCGCATTGTCCATGTGGAAAATCTTGCCGGTTTTGCTCGGGATGTTGATCGCATAGGTACGCTTAGGGCCGTGGCAGACTAGTTCTTGTTGCTCGGCAGGCAGGTCTTGAAACGGCGTGTCGATGTCGACACCGGCGTATTGGGCGACGATTTGCATGAAGTTGCGCCCCGGTAGGCGCCAAGAGGCGACGGCCCCTTCGCGAATCGTCTTGGTAGGATCAGGAATGAGGCGGGCCACGGCCAGCGTCTTGGCCACCCCGGTGCCATCGCAGGTCGGACAGGCACCGACAGAATTGAAGGCGAAGCTTTCCGCCCCATAAAGCGGCACGCTGACGCCGCACACCGGACAGGTCAGGTGCGCGTCTTGGCCTTGGGTGTCCATCAAGTGGGCGATCTCAAGTGTCGGTGGCAGTTGGTGGCCGTTGGCGCAGCGTGGTGAACCGAGGCGTGAAAACATCAGGCGTACCACGTTCAAGGCCTCTGTGGTCGTGCCGACGGTGCTGCGGATGCCTGGGACAACCGGGCGTTGACGCAAGGCGATGGCGCTGGGGATGTGTTCGACCTTATCCACCTGGGCGTGGCCGATTTGGCCTAGGCGCCGCCGCGTGTAGGTGGATAATGCCGAGACGTAGCGGCGCATCCCTTCCGCGTACAAGACGCCCATGGCCAGACTGGATTTGCCAGAGCCCGAACGACCGGTGATCGCAACCAGTTGATGTAACGGAATGTCGACATCGATGTTTTGCAAGTTATTAACATGTGCGCCCCGCACCACAATGTGGGCGGGAATCGTGGTATGATTTGGCATAGCAACCTCACTTTTGACACTTTCTTTCAGTGTACCACTAAAAAAATGTCTGGCGTGAGGCCAGACATTGAGGGGGATATCGATGGATCAACACGCATTCGCACACCGTAGTATTCGGGCGTTCAAGGCAGAGCCGGTCGATTACAAGACGCTGCTTGCTGTCGCCCAGGCAACCAGCTCCAGCGAATTCTTGCAGGAGTTCACAATCATTCGAGTCACCGACCAAGCCTTGCGCGAGACGATACGGCAGGTCACCAACTGTGATTTCATTACCGGGCCAGGTGAGCTGTTCATCTTCGTCGTGGATACGAACCGTGATATCCGCATCGCCGGGGCCCAGGCGGACACGCATCACTTTACCAACTGGAACGCCTTTTTGGCCGGCGCGTTCGACGCGACGCTGGCCGCGCAGAACGTCTTGGCGACTGCCGAACGCAGTGGCTTGGGCGGTGTGATCCTCGGCAGTATCTTGAACGATCCGCAGCAGTTGATTGACGCCTTGCACCTGCCGCGCCACACGTTCCCGCTGCTGGGGCTGATGGTCGGGGTGCCGGATCAGGCGCCTGATGCCAAGCCGCGCTTGCCGCAAGCGCTGGTGGTCGGTGAAAACGGCTATCCGCAGGCGGACTTATCGCTGGCGGCCTATGACCAGCAACTAGCGGCCTATTATCAATCGCGGGCGTGGAATCCCCGCCAAGAGACGTTCACGAGCCTGGTGCACCATCATTTGAGTGCTGACCAACACCACCGTGATGAGATTGGCGCGATACTCAAGGCGCAGGGGTTCTCGCTGCCTCAATGAGAATGTCGTTGGCGTCTGCAAGCAGGCGGATCAGTTTACGGAATTTCTTCTTGCCTAACCCATCGCGCAGGTGCTCTAGCGGCTGGAAATAATCGGCCGCCAGACTGGTCGCCACCTCAGCACCAGCGGGCGTCAGCGTCAAGGTGAAGCTACGCTTGTCTTGCGGGGTAGTGGTCTTGGCGACCAGTCCTTCCGCCAGTAGCGGCCCCAAGGCTTTGGTGACGGCGGCGCGCGAGACTTGCCATTCTGTGGCTAGGGTGCTGGGTTGCGGGGCGATCGGGCGATCGACTAAGGTGAGCAACAGGCGAATCTCAGGGGCCGGGCGACTCAGACGAATCGGCGGCACCAGTTTCAAGAATTGTTGCAGGGTCTCGCTGGCGTTCAATGTGGCTGTCTTCATGATTGTGCCCTCCTTGGCGGTGAGATGGTTGCTACTTCAAGTGTACCCAAACGCAAGCAAGCGAGACAACTATGGAGGCAAGATGAAGCTCGAACAACTACAGACCTATGCGGATACCGTGGCGGCGGCCGGCGCAAGCGCTGGGCAGCAGCAGGCAGTCTTGGCCATTATCGATCACATGGGGTTCAAGGCTAACCTGGCAGGCCATCAGGTGCTGAGTTTGGAAGGTCAGCTGGTGCAAGATGCGGACCGCATAGACGCGCTAGGCGCCATCGGCATCGCCCGCGCATTCATGTATGGCGGCGCGCACGGGAGTAAGATGTATGACCCGGCGCTGCCGCCGCGGCAACAGCTGGATGCGGCGAGTTATCGGCACGGTGAGACGACCGTGCTCAATCATTTTGAAGAGAAGCTCTTCAAGCTTGCCGCGCAGATGAATACGCCAGCGGGGAAAAAGGTTGCGGCGCAGCGGACGGCGGTGATGCGCCGATTCGTTACCGAATTTTTGGCGGAATTTGATGGGAAAGCCTGATTTTTTTGACCAAAAGGGTTGCAACTGCTGGGTAGATATTGTATATTAATTGGGCAGTTGTTTTTCTTAAAACAAACGTGTATGCCGTCTTAGCTCAGTAGGTAGAGCGCAGCCATGGTAAGGCTGAGGTCGCTGGTTCGAATCCAGTAGACGGCAGCGTTAGCCCAACTTACGAGTTGGGCTTTTTTGTTATTTAATTTACCACCAACAGGAGGGTCCATGAGTCTTTTCAAGTCATTAGGTCGCCTCGCGGCCGTCGTCGGCGTGTTCGCCTTGTACAGCATTGCGGACCTAGTCAGTATGGCGCCGTCGCTGTTGACTGGCGGCAAGGCCAGTGCACTCGTGATCGGGGTTGTCTTTGCCGTCACGTTCGGGGGATTGATCTACCTGTTGGCGTCGATGTATCGGTATTTTTTGCGGAGTGAGACGCCTAGTCTATTCGGTCCGCGGCGGCCGGATAAGCATGTCTGGCGCTTCATGGCGGGAATGGTTATGGCCCTCGTCGTGGTTCAGACGCTGAGCTCGGTTGCGGTCAATCTGCATTGGGTGGCGGAGTCGGAGAACCAAAACGCTTTGATGCAGTTGCTGCAAAAGGCGCCGTTGGCGATGACGCTGACGGCCGTCGTTGGGGCGCCTCCCGTGGAAGAGTTGCTCTTTCGCGGGTTGTTGATGCATAGCTTCCCGCATCTGGAGCGGCGCGAGTGGCTGTGGAGTGCCAGCATCGTTTCCGCGGTGGTTTTTGGCCTCATGCACGCTGGCCCCAGCGAGCCAATCAGCATGCTGATTTACATCGCGATGGGCGCGATCTTCACTGCGACATACGCGTACACCAAAGATATCCGCTACAGTATCGCGCTGCATTTTCTCAATAACTTCGTTGCCTTGTTCATATAAGTAGATCAAAAAGTCGGCCCTCAAGCATCTGGGGGCCGACTTTTTGGCCGAGCTACGCTACGCCTGCATGCGCTCAGCTTTGCTCTGGGTTTTTCGTCAAGCGTGTTGGCGATCGCTGTGCGGTTGTTCGTATAGGCCTGTGGGTAAGGCGGTGATCAACGGACTGGGGGTGCCCAACGCGACGAGGATCAGTTGGTGCAACGCACGCGAACTCAGGGTATAGAGGATGTCGCGGTCGGCTTCGGTGTGGTAAGTTGCCTGCGAGACATCCCAGCCGATAACGGCATCGAACTCGAGCCCCTTGGCCAAGTAAACGGGTAAGATCAAACAGCCGGTGTGCATGGTGTGGTCGGCTGGCGACAACAGGTGCGTCGGCGTGTCGATCTTGAGCGTTGCGTAAAGGCGCTCGGCGGCGGCGCGATTCTTGGTTAGAATAGCGACGGTGTGGTTATCGCGCAACAGGGTGTTGGCGAGGTGCGTGAGGTGAGTGATGCTGTCTGCTTGCGTGATCGTATGCAGCTGCGGTTTTTGGCCGTCGCGGTTAAAGGCCTGGATATGTTGGCCGTTGGGCAATAAGGCTTTGCCGAAGTTGGTGATCGGCTGGGTGGAGCGGTACGACTTGTTCAAGTTGATCAGCTCGACGCGCATGCCGGCAAACACGGTTTTGATCTCATCGGTCACATCGCTGGGCTGGTAGTTGCTGGTGAAGACGTCTTGTTTGGCATCGCCGAGCAGCGTCATCTTGGCCTTCGGGAAGGCGTGATGCAGGTAACGCAGCTGGCACATCGAGTAGTCTTGCATCTCGTCGACAAAGACATATTGGATCTGATGATTGGCGCCGGAGCCTGCGATCGTGTCGCGCAGATATAAAAGCGGCGCGGCGTCTTCCAAGCGCAGGTGGTGGGCCTCCAGATCCGCGGCGACTGCTTCGGCCATGGTTGCCCAGACGTCTGCACCTACGTCTGGCGCACAGACGGTCGTCAAGAAGCGCTGGTATTCTTGATACTCATCCAGGAAATAATCGTTATAAATCGCGTCGTACACCGGGGCGAAGGCATCGGCGACGACCTGTTCCGCGATGAAGCGGGCCTCTTGGTCACCGGTGGCAAAATGATGCTCGCCCAGAATCGCCCGCGCCTGGTCGTCGGACAACAGGTCGAGCCGCTCTTGGACCCAGTCTTCGTATGCCGCCAGCTTGATGCGCTGCTTCAGGCGCTTGATCAAGGTGTTTTTGGTGTCTAAGAACTTGTTGGCGGCCGTCGCGGTTGCTGGCTGGCTGGCGTAGATCTTGGTGATGGTTTTGGCTGAGAAGAAAATCTCGCCATCGAGCATGATGTCGATGAAATAAGGGACGCGCCCTGGTTGGTCAGCGTAGGCTTGAATCGCATCGAGATAGGTGGCCGCTTCTTTGAAGCGGCGAATCTTCTTGGTCGTTTCCGGCAGGCCGACGCTGTCTTGTTCGAAGCGCTCGAACAGGGTTTGGACATGTAACCCAGCGAATCGCTTGGCAAAGAACTCGGCCATCGTGGCTTGGCGCATGTTCTTCTCGCCGAGGCTCGGTAACACCTCAGAGATATAGTTGGCGAACAACTGGTTGGGCGAGAATAGAACCATCTGATCGGCATCAAGCGATTTGCGCGCGTGATAGAGCAAGTACGCGACGCGCTGCAAAACGGCACTTGTCTTGCCGGAGCCGGCGACGCCTTGAACGACCAAGACGTCGGCACTGGTGTCTCTGATGATATCGTTTTGCTCTTTTTGAATCGTGGCGACGATATTTTGCATGTAGTCGTCAGTTTGCTCACCGAGGACGGCCTGAAGGATCTCGTCGCCGACGGTTTCGTTGGTGTCGAACATGTTGGTGATCGTTCCGGATTGGATGATGAACTGGCGCTTTTTGGTGAGCTCGACTTGCTCTTGACCAAAAGGGGTCTGGTAGCTGACCGGCCCGAGGGTGCCATTATAATAGACAGAGGCGATCGGCGCGCGCCAGTCGTAAACCAGGAACTGATCGTTGTCCATGAAGGTGCCGGTGCCGATATACAAGGTTTCGTGGTCTGCGCCGTCGGTGATGTCGATGCGTCCAAAATAGGGATTGCCACGCAGGCGGGTCAGCCGCGCCTGCTCGTGTTCCAAGATGGTTTCGTTCTCAACGGCGCGGGCGACCATCATCTTCTGCTGTTGCACGGCGGCATTGGTTTCCATCCGGTCGTCGATTTCGGTAATGTTGACCTTGGTCGCGTCGCCGTAGCTTTGCTCGATCTGGGTGGTGTCGCGATGCGCTTCTTCAAGCTGCGTTGCGATGACGCCAAGGCGGGCTTCGAGTTTGGCAATCACATCGTTGACTCGGATCTGTTCTTGGGCTTTGGTGGCATTGTTCATGGCGAGACCTCCTCGTGACAAAATAGCGTCCATCTAGTTTAGTGCAATCAGTGCGTGCTGGCAAGGCGCAGGGGTGAAAAATAGTAAGTATTGGCAGATGAATTGTGTTAAGCTCATACCATTGAGTTGGCAACATCTTGGGTTAACACGGAGGTAGGCATGACGGATTTATGGCAGACTTTTCTTGATAAGCGCGGGGACCTGCTGGTGGCGCTGGGTCAGCACCTCCAAATCTCGCTGATTGCGTTGGTAATCGCCGTTATCATCGCACTGCCTCTGGGGGTGTGGGCCAAGGACCATCGGCGCTTCGCAGGCGTGTTGCTGGAGCTGACCGGGATCTTGCAGACCATTCCGTCATTGGCACTGTTGGGCTTGTTGATCCCGTTCGTGGGCATTGGCACGGTGCCGGCGATTATCGCCTTGGTCGTGTACGCGCTGCTGCCGATTTTCCAAAATACATATATCGGCCTGATCGAAATCGATCCGGCTTATCAAGAAGCGGCAGAGGCCTTCGGAATGTCGGCGGCCCAGAAGCTGCGGAAGGTGTTCTTGCCGTTGGCGTTGCCGACCATCATTGGCGGGATCCGGACGGCCACTGTGTTGATCATCGGCACGGCCACCTTGGCCGCGCTGATCGGTGGCGGCGGCTTGGGGAGCTTCATCTTATTAGGCATCAACCGCAACGATGCGAGCCTGACGTTGATCGGGGCGCTGGCTTCCGCGGGCTTGGCCCTCGTTTTCTCCGCCGGGTTGGCGTTGATTCAGAAGCTGCGCTTCCGGTATGTGGCATACGGCCTCGGAGTGCTGGCCGTGATCGGTGGCGGCTGGTTCGGGGTGCGGGCCATGCAGCCCGCACCCGAGACGATCACGATTGCCGGCAAGCTCGGCAGCGAACCCGAGATTCTGATCAACATGTATAAGCTGTTGATCGAAGACGGCGACGCGCATGTCCACGTGGTGTTGAAGCCCAATTTTGGCCAAACTAGTTTCTTGTATGACGCGCTCAAGGCCAAGAAGATCGATATATATCCTGAATTCACCGGCACCGTGGTCACGAGCCTAGTGAAGCCTTCTGCCAAGCAAAAAACGGCGATCGCGGCAGGCGCTGATAGCTACCCGATCGCCAAAGCCCTGTTGGCCCAGCAAGGGCTGGTGATGCAGGCGCCGATGGCTTATAACAACACCTACGCGCTGGTCGTCCGCCAACAAGACGCCAAGCGCTACGGTCTCAAGACGATCGCCGACCTGAAAAAGTTGCCGACCCCTAAAGCTGGATTCGACCTTGAGTTTGCGAGTCGCCAAGACGGTTACGTCGGCATTCGGCAACGCTATGGGCTGCAACTGACGGTGCAATCGCTTGATGCGTCGCTGCGGTATCAGGCGTTGGCTCGCGGGCAGGTCCAGGTGACCGATGGGTATTCGACGGATTCGCAGATTGCCCAGTATCACCTGTTGGCGTTGCAAGACAATCGGCATGTGTTTGCGACCTATCGCGGCGCGCCGCTGATGACGCAGGCCTGGGCCAAGGCCCATCTCGCTATCGTGAAACGCCTAGACCGCCTGGCCAACAAGATCTCGGAGCCCGATATGCAGCGGATGAATTATGCGGTGAACGTGAAGAAACAAAGCGCCAAGCAGGTCGCCAAGGCGTATCTCACCACTCACCACCTATTGAAGGAGGCGCGCTGATGGCTGATTTGATTACATTCTCGCATGTGAGCAAAGATTTCGAAGCCGGGTCGGCGGTGGCTGATCTCAACCTCCAGATTCAGGCCGGCGAGCTGTTCGTCTTGGTCGGTGAATCCGGCAGCGGCAAGACAACGACGCTGAAGATGATCAACCGGCTGATCGAGCCGACGAGCGGCGAGATCGCTTTTGATGGCAAGCCATTGCAAACTTACCCGGTGCGCAAACTGCGCTGGGAGATCGGCTATGTGCTGCAACAGATCGCCTTGTTTCCCAACATGACGGTCGGCCAAAACATCGGCCTGATTCCCGAGCTGCGCGGTTGGTCGAAAGGCGACATCAGCACGCGTGTCGATGAACTGTTGAACTTGGTCGGTTTGCCGGCGACGCAGTATCGCGACCGGCTGCCTGCCGCGCTTTCAGGCGGTGAGCAGCAACGCGTCGGTATCCTGCGGGCGTTCGCCGGGCGGCCACCGGTGGTGTTGATGGACGAGCCCTTCTCCGCGCTAGATCCATTGAGTCGCAATCAGCTACAGGAGCTGGTCTTGCAGCTGCACACTGAGTTGAAGATGACGCTCGTCTTTGTAACGCACGACATGAACGAGGCCTTGCGCCTTGGCCAGCGCATCGGGGTGATGCGCGACGGCAAGATGGTGCAGTGCGCGACCCCGATGCAGATCGCCAAGGCGCCGGCCACCGACTGGGTGGCGAGCTTCTTTGCCGGCGCCTCACGGGTGTTGCTGGACACGCCGCTGCGCGAGCTAGCCGCGTTCGGCACCCCGGCGGATGCAGGTACGACGCCTGGTACACAGAAGCTGCGTAAGATTTTGCCTGCGGTTGCGGCGGGTAAAAACGTGACAGTGGCCGCTGAATCGGGTACGTTTAAACTAGATGCGCAAGCCGTCTTGCAGTTTTTGGCGGCCAAGGCATAAGGCGAGCAGTGAAGAAAGGAAGATGACGATGACGCAATATGATGTGATCGTAATTGGTGGCGGACCGGCGGGACTGGCCGCAGCTACCGGATTGGCGAAAAGCAAGCGGGTGTTGGTGATCGAGCGCGATTTATGGGGCGGCACCTGTCCCAACCGCGGTTGCGACCCGAAGAAGATGTTGTACCGGGCGGCAGAGGTGCAAACCGCCGCTCAACGGATGCAAGATTCAGGGCTGAAGACGGTGCCGACGGTGGATTGGCCACAGCTGATGGCTTATAAGCGGGGCTACACGACACAGGTGCCAACAGGTACGCTGGCCGGGCTCAAGGCCAGTGGCATCGAGACGCGCCACGGCGCACCGCATTTTGTCGATGCGCACACAGTGGCGCTGGGAACTGAACAGTTCACAGCGGCCGACATCATCATCGCCACCGGGCGGGAGCCGGCGCGGCCAGACGTTCCTGGCGCCGAGCTGTTACAGACGTCTAACGAATTTTTGGACCTCGATGCGTTGCCGAAGACGATCGCCTTTCTCGGCGCCGGCTACGTCAGCCTCGAACTCGCCAACATTGCCGCCGCGGCCGGCGCAGAGGTGCATCTCATCAACCGGTCTAAGCGCGCGTTGCGGGCGTTCGATATTCGAGCGGTGGCGACCTTGCGTGAGCAGATGGCGGCCAAGCGCATTCAGTTCCACGATGACGTGCAGCTGCAAAGTGTCGAAGCGGTCAGCGACGGCGTGCGGCTGCAAGGTGCACCAGGCTTTGACCTGACGGTAGCTATGGCGATCAGCGCCGTTGGCCGGGTGCCGGCCGTAGCGCTGGATCTGGCCGCGGCCGGGGTGGCAACGACGGCCAAAGGGATCGCCGTCGATGGCTTCATGCAGACGAACGTCCCGCATGTTTATGCGATCGGAGACGTCGTCGCGAAGGCCCAGCCGAAGTTGACTCCGGTGGCCAGCTTCGAAGGTCGGTATCTGGCAAGGCATCTGAGCGGGATGACCGAACCGATTCAATATCCGGTGATTCCCGAGATCGTGTTCGGGGCGACGGAACTGGCGCAAGTCGGGGTGACCTTAGCCGCGGCTAACGCGGCGCCGCAGCGTTATTCTGTCCTCGACCAAGACGTCACGCACTGGTACACTTATAACCGAGTGCAGGAAGCCGGCGCGCGCGTGGTGACGATCACCGATCGCCAGACGCAGCGGTTGGCCGGCGCCTTGGTGGTTGGTGCCCACGCGGAGGAATTGATCAATCAATTCACCGCGATGATCGCCAATGGCACCAGCACGAATGCCAAGGAGCTGATCTACGCTTATCCGAGCGCGGCCAGTGACTTGCAATATCTACTATAAAATTTGAGTTGCGAGGAATTTGCTTGTGTCTACACTAGTGTCAATCATCATGGTTGTCGGGATGCTTTTGGCGGTTATTTTCGTCACCGTTTTTGCGGTCGGGCATCAATTCAAGAATCAAAACAAGCCATCTGGCCGCGTGCTGGAGCTGGTCGGCATGATCGGCGTGTTCGTCTGTGTGATCGGCGTGTTCTTGGTCGTTTTCTCGCAGGTGATGTAGCGCCGTTGACATTTGCGCGTACCTTCACTATCATGAACGTATCGTCAATGCATGCGAAAAGCGTTATCGCAAAGGTGTCCAGAGAGTGGTCGTGACTGGAAAGACCATCGCCACGCGGTAGCAATGGGCTCGTGTGGGACAATTTGGTGGGTGCGCCTTAAGCCGCTTCGAGAGGTCACGGCATGCCGTGGCAAGTTAGGTGGTACCGCGCACAGTCGTCCTATGTTGATGTCAACATAGGACTTTTTGATTGCATTCAGGAGGCAAAACATGGCTAAACGCACATTCTTGACAGGGGACCGGCCGACTGGTCGCCTACACATCGGACACTACATCGGCAGCTTGAAGAATCGAGTCGCACTGCAAAATTCGGGCGAATATAACAACTATGTGATGATCGCCGATACCCAGGCGCTGACCGATAATGCTAACAACCCAGAGAAAATCCGGCACTCACTCATGGAAGTGGCGCTGGACTATCTGGCAGTCGGCATCGATCCTCAAAAGACGACGATTCTCGTGCAAAGTGCGATTCCGGCGCTGTCCGAGTTGACGATGTATTATCTGGATCTGGTCACCGTCAACCGCTTGAATCGCAATCCGACCGTTAAGGCGGAGATCAAGCAAAAGGCGTTCGGAGAATCCGTCCCCGCCGGCTTTTTCGTCTACCCTGTCAGCCAGGCCGCTGACATCACGGCCTTCAAGGCGGACACCGTGCCGGTCGGCGACGACCAAGAACCGATGCTCGAACAGACACGCGAGATCGTCCGGACGTTCAACCGGACCTACAACACATCGGTACTGGTCGAACCAGAAGGCTATTTCCCACCCAAAGGGTCCGGGCGCCTGCCGGGGATCGATGGCAATGCCAAGATGTCTAAGTCGTTGAACAACGGGATCTATTTGGCCGACGACGCGGACACGGTACAAAAGAAGATCATGAGCATGTACACCGATCCGAACCATATTCATGTCGAAGATCCGGGGCAGGTGGAAGGTAACGTGGTGTTCACCTATCTCGATGTCTTCGACCAAGACCAGGCCAAGGTCGCAGAACTCAAGGCGCAGTACCAACATGGCGGTCTGGGGGATGTGAAAATCAAACGCTACCTCAACGAGGTGATGGATGGCGTGTTGCGCCCGATTCGCGAGCGGCGTGAAGAATATGCCCAAGACATGGCCGGCGTGCAGCAGATTCTGATCGACGGTACCGCGCGGGCCAATGAGGTGGCTAACCAGACGTTACAAGAAGTCCGTGATGCCATCGGGTTCAACTACTTCAAATGATGGGCGCAATGATGCACCGGACGATTCGCCGGTTCACCGACCAGCCGCTGAGTGCGTCGCAGATTCATGATCTGATCGAAGCGGCGCAACACACCGCGACCTCCCACTATCTGCAGTCTTTCAGCCTCATCCACGTTACCGACCGTGAGCTTCGCGACCAGATCGCGACCATCAGCAAGCAGGCGTATGTCGATGCTAAAGGCGAGTTGTTCATCTTTGTTGCTGATCAGTACCGTGCCGCTCACTTGCCGCAGGCGGCAGACTTTGCGGCGGTGGGCGCTGAGGCTGTGACGCAGGCGCTAGGGTCGACGGACAAGTTCCTTCAGGCCGCATCAGACGGCTTGTTGGCGACGCAAAACCTGGTCACCACTGCGGAAGCGGCGGGCCTGGGTACCGTGATCCTCGGCAGCATCTTGAACGACCCGCTACGGCTGATCGCGTTGTTGCACCTGCCACCGCTGACGTTTCCGTTGTGCGGGGTCATTGTCGGTTATCCCGATCAGGCCCCGCAGCTTAAGCCACGGCTGCCGCAGGCGTTGATGGCTTTTGAGAACGGCTACGCGCTGCCGGCGGCCTGGCAGACGAGTCTGGCGGTATATGACAAGCAGGTTGAGCGCTATTACGCTACGCGCGCCACCAACCGGCGCGTGGAATCGTTTCGCCACTTATTGGCCAATGGCGCCAAGGCGACCCCGGCTAAGCGCAGCGAGCTGTACCGCGCCTTGAGGAGCCAAGGCTTCTTGACAGAAGCGTGACGACCAAGATCGATCGGAGACGATCGATTTTTTTGTACGTTGAAATCCATCTTAAGGCTGAGGTTGCCTAGGCCTGACATGGTACACTGATAATATATTGAGAGGGGTTATTCATATGCAAAGCAAACGTCTGAGTCCCGTCGCCATCACCGGGATCGTGATCGCGGCGATCGCCGTTATCCTTGGTATCTATGGCGTCAGCACTTACAACAGTCTCGCCAAGCAGAACCAAACCGTGAAAGCGCAGTGGAGCCAAGTTGAGAACGTCATGCAGCGGCGCGCCGACTTGATTCCGAACTTAGTCAGCGCGACTAAAGGGTCGATGAATCATGAAACCGAAGTGTTTGAAAGCATCGCCAAGGCGCGCAGCAACTATGCCAATGCGTCCACGACCAAAGAAAAGGCAACCGCTGATAGCCAATTGAACCAAAGCGTCGGTACCTTGTTGAACGTGATCAAGGAAGATTACCCGCAACTGTCTTCGCAACAAAACGTCCAGACCTTGATGACGCAGCTGGAAGGCAGCGAAAACCGCATCGCGACCGAGCGTCGGCGTTATATCCAAGACGTCGAAGCCTACAACCAGAGTGTGGTCACGTTCCCCAAGAAGATCTTTGCGGATATGATGGGCTTGGGCCAAAAGGCAACCTTCAAGGCTGAGCCATCGGCTTCACAGGTGCCGAAAGTCGATCTCGATAACTGAAAGTAGGCAAGCGTATGCGCAAATGGGCATGGGGATTATTGTTACTACCGTTCGTGTGGTGGTTGACGCAGGCCCAACCGGTGCAGGCCGCCAGCCTACCACAGAAACCGCAGGCTCATTACTATGTTGATGAGCTGAATGTGTTAGATGCCAAGTCGCAGCAGCTGATCGATACCAAGAACCAGACGTATCAGGCGACCAAGCAACAGCCGCAGATCGGTGTGGCGGTGGTGAAGTCGACTCACGGCGAGGCGCTGGGGCAATACGCGCCAGACCTGTTTGCCAAATGGGGAATCGGCAGTAAATCTCGCGACAACGGGGCGTTGATCGTGTTCGCCAAGAATGGCGGCAAGAACAACATGCGTATCGAAGTCGGTTACGGGCTGGAAGGCGAGCTGACCGATGCGTTGGCCGGGCGCATCCTCGCCAAGCATCTGAGTCAGATCAAGTCGGCGGACACGGCCAAGCAGAATCAGGCGGTGCAGAGTGTGTTCAACGCAGTCGCGACCGTGATCGATAAGAAGTATAAGTTTCCTAAAGACGACAACACCGTCTCGATGACGCAATACGCGCAAAAGCGGCGGACCACCAGTGATGATAGCGGCTGGTTCGGCGCCATCGTCAAGATCATCGTCGCCGTGGTGGTCGTGATCATCATCATCGCCTCGATCGGCGGTGGTGGCGGGCGCGGCGGCCGGCGCCGCGGGGAAAGCAATTGGTGGCTCTGGTGGCTGCTCGGTAGCTTGCTCAGCGGCGGCCGCGGGCCGCGTGGCGGTGGTGGTTTTGGCGGCGGTGGCGGCTCCAGCTGGGGTGGGGGTTCCTCAGGTGGTGGCGGCGCCGACGTCTAGGTTGAGGCGCAATGAATTAAGGGCTGTGACGAAAGTGTCACGGTCCTTTTTAATGATTGTTTACCGAACGTTCGTTTGCTAAAATGGATGACGATAGGAGATGATGGTGTGGATACCGCGAAATTACAGGGGTTTCTTCAAGCGCAATGGCCGGTGATTGCTGACTTCCATGCGCGTGCGCTGGCCTTCCAGCGTGAGAAAAACAGGCAGCGACCACGTGCACAGCGCCATAGTCCCAAGCGCCTGCAGCGGGAGGTGGTGGCGATGGTCGCGGCCTTCGTCGCCACGCGCTATCGACAAGGGCATCCTGCGGCGCGGAATCTGGCGTATCATGCTTGGCTGACCGTCATCGAGCAGGCCTGTGACTTTAAATCGTAGCGATAAGGGATTGTGGCGAGACGCACAGTCTCTTATTTTTGTGGTTTGCGTGAAAACGATGAGATTATTATTTTCTTGATGGAAGAATGATGACAGTGGCGCAGACATGGAGTAGGATACTCGAAGTTGGAAATTTCGGATGAGAAAAAGGAGGGGTACTGTGCACACGCTAACTAAAGGCAGTCCGTTGAAACTGGTCGTTTTATTCACGATTCCGCTATTGATCGGGAACGTCTTTCAACAGCTGTATAGCTTCATGGATGCGTTGATCGTTGGCCGGACGATCGGCAAAGACGCGCTGGCTGCGGTCGGTGCGACGGGGAGCATCAACTTCTTGATCATCGGGTTTGCGCAAGGCACCACCGCCGGCTTGTCGGTGCTGACGGCCCAGGCCTTCGGGGCGCGTGATGAACGCGGGGTGCGCAAGAGCTTCGGTACCAGCATCTGGATCGCTCTGGGGTTGACGGTGATCTTGACGGCGCTGTCGGTGTCGATGACCCGGCCGCTGTTGACTTTGATGCAGACGCCCGCGGAAATTATCGATCAATCGGTCGCCTTCGTGCGGGTGATCTTCATCGGGGTGGGGGCATCGATGGCCTTCAACTTGTTGAGTAACATGATGCGCGCCCTCGGCGATTCGCGCACGCCGCTGATTTTTCTGATTATCGCGACGGTGGTCAACATCGCCTTGGAGTTGCTGTTCATCTTAGTCTTCCATTGGGGCGTCGCCGGCGCCGGGTGGGCGACGGTGATCGCACAGATGTTCTCGGCAATCTTGTGTTGGTGGTTCATCAAGCGGCGGATCCCGTTGCTCGTCATCAGAAAAGCGGATATGAAAATCGACTGGCCAGACATCGTGCGGCACATTAAGGTCGGGTTGCCGATGGGCTTTTCGATGTCCATCATCGCCATCGGGGCGGTGATTCTGCAGGTCATGCTGAACACGCTGGGTACCGACGCGGTGGCGGCATACACGGCTGCCGGCCGGATCGATCAGCTGGCGACGCTGCCGGCTTCCTCGTTCGGTTTGGCGATGGCAACTTACGCGGCGCAAAACCTTGGCGCGCGTGAATATGGGCGCATTCGCCGCGGTGTGCATCAGACGTTGGTGCTGAACGTCGCCGTGTCTGCAGGCTTGGGCGCCTTGATCATTCTGTTCGGCCGGCCGCTTGTGAACCTGTTCTTGGGACCGAATCAGCCTGCCGTCACGGCCTTGGCGCAGACCTATTTCCATTACAACGCGAGCATGTACTGGCTGCTCGCCATCTTGTTCACGATGCGTAACCTCTTGCAAGGGCTGGGCAAGACGATGGTGCCGACCGTCGCCGGGTTGTTCGAGCTGGTTATGCGGGCCTTCGCCGGTATCGTGTTGGTGACGCACCTCGGCTTTGCCGGCGCGTCGATGGCCAACCCGCTGGCCTGGGTGGGCTCGGTGATCGTCTTAGTGAACGTCTATTTCCGGACGATGAAGGTGATCCGCCAAAAAGAAGACGCGCAGGTGCAAAAGGCGGAACAGGCGCAGTCTAATGAACACCTCGAAGAATAGTTATCGGGCAATGACACTCGTGCAGGTAGGTGAGTGTCATTGCCTTTTTGAATTTGACGCAACGGAGGTGAGTGTGGTTCAATCGAAGGAAAAACGAGGTGTAGTGATTTGAAGCCAGAGGCAATTTTTGAAGCGATCCGCCAAGATCCAGACAATGCGGCGTTCACCGAAGCGGGAATCGACCCGCTGTATCATTTTGAACCAGACGCGACGATCTTGATCGTCAGCCAGGCGCCCAGCCGCTCGGCCCAGGCGGCAAAAACTTATTGGCGCGACGCCTCGGGGGATCGTCTGCGTGACTGGATGGGGGTCACAGAGGCCGAGTTCTATGATTCAGGCAAGCTGGCGGTGGTGCCGCTGGACTTTTATTATCCCGGCAAAGGCAAAAGCGGCGACTTGCCGCCGCGCAAAGGCTTCGCCGAAAAATGGCACCAGCCGCTGTTGCAGCTGATGCCGAAGATCAAGTTGACGCTTCTGATCGGGATGTACGCGCAGAAGTATTACCTGCCGCGACGCGAGAAGACCCTGACGGCGACCGTGCGGCGCTTTGCTGACTACGCGCCATATTTTCCCATGGTGCACCCGTCGCCGCTGAACTACGGCTGGTTGCGTAAGAATCCGTGGTACGAGGCGCAAGTCTTGCCTGAACTCAAGCGCCAGGTGCGGGCACTGCTGTAAGCTTGTCCGGTAAGCCGATCGCGAAGCCTTGCGGGGCCAAGTAGTGGTCGGTGAAGCCTTGTGCCAGCAGGGCCGTGCCTTGAAGCGGCTGGGAGCTTGTGGTCGTATTAAACCAGCCGCACAGCGTCTGGCCTTGCCAGCGGCGGGTGACTTGCAACATGCCGCCAGTGGTGGTCGTCAGGCGCGTCGTGCCGCGGCCCAAGAGGGCGGCATAGTGCCGGCGCAGGTGGACTAGCGCGGCGACTTGGCGCCAAAGCTCGCCGTGCAGGCGGGTCCAGTCCATCGGCTTGCGATTATCGGGGTCGGCGCCACCGGTCATCCCCATTTCCGTGCCGTAATATAAACAAGGCGCGCCGACTTGCATGAAGGTGAACGCCAGCGCCTGAACGACCGCGTTGCGGTCCCCGTTGGCAATCGTCATCACTCGCGGCGTGTCGTGTGAGTCTAACAAGTTGAGCTGGGCGCTGTTGGTGACATCGCGGGCTTGCATCAGATGATCGATCAGTTGCGCGCACAAGGCTTCAGGCGTGAGCTGGCCTTCGAGAAAATGCTGCAAGATGGGGCGGGTGAACTGGTAGTTCATGACCCCGTCGAACTCCCCGCCGTTCAGCCATGGCTGGCCGGATTGCCACACCTCGCCTAGGACATAAAAATCCGGGCGCAAGGCGATCATCTCGGCTTTGAAGCGGCGCCAGAAGTGGTGATCGATTTCGTTGGCAACATCGAGGCGCCAGGCATCGATGCCGAAAGTTTTCACCCAATAAGTCGCGATCGCCAGCAGATAATCTTGAACCTCGGGATTGGCGGTGTTGAGCTTGGGCATCGTTGCTTCAAAGCCGAAAGTGTCATACTGCGGGCGGCCTTCGTTCTTGGACGGGTCGCGGTAGGGCGTCAGCGGCCAGTCATGCAGGTGAAACCAGGCGGCAAAGCGCGAACGCTGGCCGTTGGCTAAGACGTCTTGCCAAGGCAAAGCGGTTTGGCCGAGGTGGTTGAACACCGCGTCGAGCATGACGCGCATACCGCGGTCGTGGGCGGCCTGCACGACTTTAGCGAAGAGCGCCTTGTCGCCGAACGCCGGGTCGATCTGATAATAATCGCTGGTGTCGTATTTGTGATTGGAAGGCGCCGCAAATAGGGGGCCGAAGTACAAGCCATTGACGCCCAGCGCCTCCAGGTCGTCGAGGTGGTCGAGCACGCCTTGCAAGTCGCCGCCGTAGAAATCGGTGCGGCTGGGATGCGCCTGCGGTTGCCAAGGCTTGGTGTGCGGCGGATCGTTGGCCAGCGACCCGTTGGCGAAGCGTTCGACGAAGAGTTGATACCAGACAGTTTCACTCACCCATTCGGGAGGTGCGACCTGGTCGATGGTGTGCAGGTACGGCATGTGGAAGTAGTGTTCGGCAAGGCCGCGGGCGGCCGGGTCGTCGCGCCGCGGGCCAAGCGCCGTGAACAGCCACCGGTCGCCGTCGTTGCCGACCACCGTAAAGAGGTAGCGCAAGCGGTGGTACGGCGCCTGCACGGTTTGACCCCAGTAGTCGTGTACCTGACCGCTGCCCAGCCGGTCTAGCGCAACTTCGCGATAGCGGACCTGGCCGTCGGGGTAATTCAGATACGGGTCGCCGACTAGTGCGTGCACGGTGGCCACCTCGTTGCTGGCCGTCGCAAAGCGCAACCGCAAGCGGTCTGGACTCACACCGAAGCAATCTTCACTGTCTGACCGATGATGCATCGCCGCAAGATTAAGCACAAGCATCCCTCCTCATCTCATCAGGTTGGCTTTACCGTAACATCTTATTGGTCAGCGGACAAACAATTGCACGTTGCGGGGGTTGACCGCCGGCGACCGCATTTTTTAGGAATAAAATCACTAAAGGGGATGTGACGGCAGCCACATCCCCTTTAGCGTCCTCATCTCTAATTACGGCAGATCGTTGCCTGCGGCGAGGTAGAGGTCGTACCACTCTTGATGCGTCAAGGTGAAGTCGGCGGCTTCGGCGATCTGGGCGATGCGCTCGGCGTTGGTGGTGCCGGCGATCACCTGGAAGCTACCTGGGATACGCAGAATCCAAGCGGCAGCCACGGCGTTGACGTTCGTGTGGTACTTGGTGGCAAGCATCTGGAGGGCAGCGTTGAGCTCTGGGAACTTTGGATTGTCGATGAAGACGCCTTCGAAGAAGCCGTATTGGTAAGGGCTCCAGGCCTGGATCGTCATATGATGCAAGCGCGAGTATTCCAGAATCCCACCATCGCGGCTGGTGGCCCGGTCGTCGGTCATGTTGGTGTGCAGGCCGAAATCGATCATGCCAGTGTGCTTGAGGGACAATTGTAGCTGATTGGCAAACAGATGCTGGCCGACCGCCTGTTGCAACAAGGCTACTTGGCCGGGATTGAAGTTAGAAACCCCGAATTGGCGCACTTTGCCCGCATTTTGCAAGGTGTTGAAGGCCTCGGCAATGTCATCTGGTTCCATCAAGGCGTCTGGCCGGTGGAGCAAGAGGCTGTCGACGTAATCGAGGCCGAGCCGGTTCAAGGAAGCGTCGACGGCAGCTAAGATGTGTTGCTTGGAGAAGTCGTAAGCCTTGCCAGGGATGATCCCGCACTTGGTTTGCACGAGGACGTCGTCGCGGTTGAAGCTGGCTTTCTTGAGGGCGGTGCCGAACAAAGTCTCCGCCTTGCCGCCGTCGTAGATGTCGGCATTATCAAAAAAGTTGATGCCAGCCGCGTAAGCGCGCTCGAGTAAGGCTACGGCGCCGGCTTCATCTAGCTTGGTGATACGCATGACGCCCAGCGCGATCGGCGAGGCCTGCAAGCCAGAGTCACCTAGATTGACTAATCGCATAAAAAATCCCTCCATTTTATATTTTAATTATTATAACAAAAATAGAATATCACAAAGGCAACGTTGGTGAAAGCGAATACCCAGCGCGACGTGTCGGGCCTATAGGTGGTAGTATAGATGCAGAGGAACAATCTGGGCAGGTTTTTTTGTTAGGAGTGGAGCTTTATGGCTAGTAACCGAGGATTCGTCGTCATCGGCGCGCAGGCATTATTTTTCAGCATTACGGATTTGCGAACTCTCGATGAGATCGAACGAGGGACCTACGCGGTGGCAGTCGGCGAGGATATTTTCGCCACGAATCAGATCCAACCGGCCACGGTGGATTCGATCGTTTCGGCGTTCTCGACGATTCAACAATTGTTCAAGGACTACGGCGACCCCGAGGTGACGATCGTGGGCAGTCACAGCTTCTTTGAGGCCGACAACGCGCAGTTTGTCTGGGATCAGATTGTTGCGCGCACCGGCTGGCGGATTC